>JAGGWF010000245.1 GCA_021157685.1 Planctomycetota bacterium
ATACAAAAAACGGACTCCCAGCATCCCTATTTGCAAAATAGTCTTACGACGCTCTCTCAGGGCGGGGCATTGAAGGTCATCGTCTATGGCGACAGTATCAGCAGCGGCTATGAAACCACTGCCTTTCAGTGGCGATACGAGGAACGATTTCACCAATATCTTGCGAACCGCTATCCGTCGGCAAACATCACTTATGTCAATAAGTCAGTCAGCGGTTGGACCAGTGCTAACGCTTTGTCAGGTCTTAATAGTTTAGTCTTAACACAGAATCCAGACTTGGTTCTCATTGCTTTTGGAATGAACGACAACATGTTGCTTCCTCCTTATAGTGTTGGCGTTCCGCTTGCAACCTATAAGGCATATATCAAATCAATGTGCGAGCAAATCAATGCAATAGGTGCCGAAGTGATCGTATTGGGATCCATGCCGCCTAATCCCAATTGGACCTCTCAACAGGGAATTATGGATCAGTACGCTGCCGCCGCCGGAGAAGCCGCTTCGGAAACAGGCAATGCATTCGTAAGTGTTTACAATATGTGGATGCGTGCCCTGGAGCGTAAAGGTTATAATCTGGGCGTAGAGAGTTTGCTTGGAAATAACCTAAATCATCCCAATGATTTCAGCCACTGGATGTACTTCCAGGCATTGGAAGAGATATGGTGATCCTGCATAGTATATCGCCATGGCTACGCTATAACGGGACAAGCAATTAAGGGGCTGCGTATAAATAAACGGTTCATTTGTCGCTCAGAGTTGCATTAGATTTAGTCGCAATCGATTACAGTGAAACCGCAGGCATAGCTGTTCTATGTCGAGGATTTCGCGATTGAGATTCGGCTACAAGAGTGTGTGAAGATGAGATGAGAAATGGACAGGTTGTTGATACGCAGTTCCTAAGGATAGATTTCCCTGAGTAGACATCCCGACAAATCGGGACTTGGCCGTGTGGAGATTGTTCTGGATACCAGTAGGAGCTCAGCGTGACACTTTTGGCTTCAATGGTTTACAGCGAGCGCTGGACGAGGATGCCGCAGTTGCGCCAGAGTTGGGTGAAGCTGTCGCGCGGCATGTGAACCAGACCCGCCATCGGGTCGGCAACGGTGATGGTATTTTCATTCACCGCCAGGACCGCCACACAATGATCCGTAGCCAGGGCGTCCCGCACCACCGCCAACAAGACAGCATCGGCAGGAAGCTGATCGATTGAACGCATATACAGGAAAGAGTATTCGACCCCCTCAGTTGAATAGTTTGACTTGAGGGTTTTATAGAGTTCCCATGGCGATGTGCCGATCACCGGGCTGGTACGCGACTGCATAGCAAGCCGCCCCTCGGTAGCTTTCACCCCAAAACGATTCAGCGCCGTAACCGCCGCGGCCGGGCCGCAGGTAAACGGCTGAGTCTGTCGGCAAACACCATCAATGTCCATCCGTGTCTGTAAAGCCGCTAGGTCGGACCGGATCAGGGCCGGGCCTAAAAATGGAAAGCTCACTAAAATCGCAATAAAGAAGGCCATGACAAGGCAGGTGATAAACCGGGAGACATAACTGCGAAGCTGTGTCAATGGGGCCGTCAGGCCAAGTGTGACCGAAAAGGCGAGCAATACAAACCGCAGGCGGCTGGCGGCAATCGGACGAAGGAAAGGAAACACCTCCCATAAATTGCCCAGTCGGGCCAGCAAAATCAGCCCCACCACGGCAAATGAAACGCCCATTGCGAAAATACGAGTGGATGTGGATCGACACGAAGCCCATCGCCCCAGTACGATTCCTGTAATGGCAACCAGCAGAATACAAAATGTCTCAAGCCACAGCATTATTACCTCCCTTCCCATTTACCAGTACCCCGAAAGCCGAGATCCTCAAAATCCCGGAGGAGGTGGAACAAATTCGGGAACCCTGACAACACATCTTCATCACCCCACTTGCTTTATCATACCACAAATAGTCCCCCCACCGCAAGCGTTAGGCCGGTCAAGAAGCAACGAAATGAGATTTCCTCAAAAGCCCCTTGCAACAGACCCTCCAAAGATGTTTTTATCGGACACCAGTAGAAAGAAATACAAGACACCGAAAATATTTTTCCCGGTTGGACGCACTATTTGATGGATACTTCTTCAAGCACCTGTGATTGCTTTGGGGTAACGGGAAACTCTTTAAGGGACGGCGCATGAATAAACTGTTTATTGATCGCTCAGATTTGCATTAGATTCAGTCGCAATCGATTACAGTGAAACCGCAGGCATAGCTATTCTATGTCGAGGATTTCGCGATTGAGATTCGGCTGAAGATGATGTGAAGCTGAAATGAGAAATAGACAGGTTATTTATGCGCAGTTCCTAAGGCCCGTCAATTCGGCAATGCGCTTGGGGAGTTTATATTAAAATCCTAATTCTTCATCAGTAATACCGTGCTTCTTTTTCCATCTGTCCGGAACCCGGCGGAGTAATTCTCTGGCCTTCTGAGCATGTTCGGTATTGGGAAATTCTGTCAGAACCCGTCGGGCATCCTCGATTCCCTGCTTGGGATTTTTCATACGAAGTTTTCGACTCTCTTCAATATGCATCTGCGCAGATCGCAACAGGTTTTCCGCCCGAACCTGATTTTCGAGCGACTGGGTTGGAAAGTCAGAAGACCGCTTGGTAGCAGGCGACGGCGGCGCAAGCCGTTCCGGCTTGGCTTGTCTATTCGGGCTGTTCATGACAGTGTCTGTTTCAGTCCTTTTTTTGGCCGTAAGATACCCCAGCACCACATCCAGGTCACCCATGGGAGGTCCATACCAAACCACCCGCCCTGCCCCATCGACCACAAATGCCGAGGGTATCCCATTCTGTCGATACGCCCTCATATAAGCAGCGTTGGCTCTTCCGCTTTTATCAATCGCAACGGTGTAATCCATTTTGTTCCCCTGTTCGGCAACAAATTTTTTAACTTCCCCAAGATCAGTCTCGTTGGTAATACCGATAACTGTCACACCTTTGTCCTTGTACTTTTTCTGAATTTCCGTCAGGTGCGGAATGCTCGCCTTGCAGGGCGGACACCATGTTGCCCAGAATTCAACGACATAAACCTCGCCGGGCTGAAACTTCACCGGTTTGCCCTTGATCCATGTCAACCCTAGCAGCGGCATCGCTTGTTTGGCAGGGTCTTTGGGAAACTGGAGTTCTTTTATTTGTTGAGTCGGTTGAACAGTTGTAACCGCATTCGGATCACTCACAATCCTGTTGGGGTCTGCAACCGGTTGATTGGGATCGACAATGGGCTTGACCGGTTGAGCAGGCCCTCTTGTTATCATCCCCTTCATGAACATCGGGTCGAATTCCGGCATCTCCTCAAACGACGGCCTGCCCGTTTGGCTCAAGGCGGCAGGTTGATTCTGTTTCTCTAAATCAATCTCAATGCCGGTTAGTGCGCTCAGGATAAACGCAGGCATAAAATCCGCCGCCGTTCCGGCATATTTAATCTTACCCTCTTTACCAATAATGGTCATAAAAGGTTTTTTTGCATCCCAGCCGATAAACCTTTGTGCATTCGAGGACGGGTCGGCCGCAAAGACCAATAATCCCGCTTCTTCAATAGAGGGGTCCTGAGCTAATTCCCCGGCGACTCTTTTTGACACCTCAATCGCATTTGTATTTATTTGGACGAACTTGATCCGCTCATTTTCCTTGCAGGCCTCTTTCAACATTCGGAAATAATCCCGCTGTTCCTTAAGCGGTGTTTGTCTGTCTTTGTCAGCGGCCATACCGTATTCCATCATCATCTCCATGCCCGGCTGCTCCGAGATCTGCTCGGCAGCATCAACGGGCTCATTCGCGTCGGAAACCTCCTCCTGATCCTGCCATAACAATATACACAGAGTATCACCTTCGGGTTCAAACTCGATTTTTTCTCCGCCGACACTTGAAAACTCCAAGCGGCCAAATTGCTGACGAAAGACCTTCTCCCGAAGCCCCATTAAGTCGAACTGCAGCACACCCGGTTCACTGAAGGGCTTTGGCTTTGCACTGTACTCCGCATCAACATTACGGCGAGGCCGGCGCCTTGACTGCGACCGGGGTTTTGGCTGACGCGGTTTCATCGGGCGTTTGTCATTAAGCACACAGAATAAGGCCTGACTGATCCAGGCATCCTGGCTGGCCTCGTTGGTTTTGCAGGCCCGCATCGACCAACGGACCGCATCGACAGGATTATCTTGATAAAACCCCGTCCATGCCTGCAGGAGCATGAATTGGGCCTTTTGCTTGTCATCATAGGCCGAGCCATTGCGTTTATTTTTCTCAAGCAATTTGGCAGACTGTTCGATTATTTTCGGTTCCGGCCGCTGATTCTTCACCACCTTTTCCAAAATGTCCTTTAAAGCATCTCTCAATTCGGGAAAAGATTCAGATGCCTTCTTACGCATTTCTTCTTTTCGCAAGTCCTGCTCACTCGTGCGGGTTTGGCGACTGGCGTCGTCTCTTCGCGGGCGCTGGGCTAAAACCGACGATGAGACCAGCAGCATCCCCAAAAACAGAAAAACAATTATCCATTTTGTAAGATTTTGATACTCTTTATTCATTGTTTTGTCCCTCAAATAGCATCAATACAATATGAATGATAACAATACCGTCATCTTACCATCGACAGAGAAGAACGAAAAGAAAATCTTGTTCAATTTCGCTCTTTTAAGACACTGCCCAAAGATTGTTATGCGATTGAAAACAGGATTGACTTTTGCTCGATTCCTGCGTATTATACTCTTAAGTACTGCTAAAAACTAAAGTTTTGGAAAGATCGATGTTTACAGGAATCATTGAAACCGTTGGAGTCATCAGACAGACCCGGCCGGGCGGCAACCAGATGCGGCTGGCAATCAACCTGAACCGCATTGCCGATGGGACGAACTTGGGCGACAGTATCGCCGTTAATGGCGTGTGCCTGACGGTCTGTCAACTGAACGGAACGATCGCCGAATTCGATGTCAGCACCGAAACTGTCCACAAAACAACCCTTATCTCGCTAAAAAGCAGCTCGCCAGTTAATCTGGAACGGGCCATGAGTGTACAAGGCCGTTTTGGTGGCCATATCGTGCAAGGCCATGTCGACGGCTTGGGCAAAATCACCGCCATCCGCAAACAGGCGGAGTTCGCGGAGTTCCGCTTTGAGGTGCCAAAAGAACTCATCGCTCAAATCGTCCTGAAAGGGTCGGTCGCCGTCGATGGAATCAGCGTTACCGTGGCCAAGCTGGACGCAACCGCTTTTGAAGTCGCCGTCATCCCCACCACTTTGAAAGAAACCACTTGGCATCAAGCCAAGGTGGGCGACGCTGTCAACATCGAAACAGACATCCTTGTCAAGATCACACAGCGACAACTGGCCGCAATGCTTCCAGAGTCTAAGGGCTTAACGATCGAACAATTGAGAGAGCATGGTTTCTGACAATGGACGATTCGCAGCACAACCTGATCGGCAATGAAATTGTCATCGGGATCACCATGGGCGACCCTGGCGGAATCGGTCCGGAGATCGTCGTTAAGGCACTTGCCGATGCGAATATCCGTCGATTGGCCAAGTTCGTCATCTTCGGGCTGGATGAACAGCTTGAATACGCCGCCGATCTGATTGAAGTTGAGTCGTTCTGGTTGCGGCATCCGCACGAAAAGATCAGCCGGGACTATCCACGGCAAGTTGTCGTTGCCGATTACGATGAATACTCCGTTCCATCCTGGATCCACAATCCCACACGCATTTCAGGCGAGGCCTCGATGCGGTTCTGTGTGGACGCCATCGAAGCGGCCAGAGGCGGGCTGATTGACGCAGTGGTCACAGCCCCCATCAGCAAGACAAGCTGGAACCAAGCCGAAAGCCCATGGCCGGGACATACCGAAATGCTGGCCGCCCAATGCAAGTCGCCGCGGAAGGTGATGATGTTTGTCGCCGGACCGTTGAAACTGGCATTGGCAACGATTCACGAATCGCTCTTTGAGGTTCGACATAAATTCACCATTGGGTGTGTGTTTGAGCCAATTGATTTGCTCAATGACGCACTGAAAGACTATTTCGGAATCGCCAAGCCCCATATTGCAGTCGCGGGCCTGAACCCACATGCTGGCGAGGAAGGTCAGTTTGGCGATGAAGAACAGCGGATCATCAGCCCGGCCATCTTGCTGGCACAGGAAGCAGGCATTGATTGCAGCGGGCCGTACCCGGCGGATACATTGTTTTATCACGCCGCCCAAGGCCAATATGACGGCGTCGTCGCGATGTACCACGACCAAGGACTGATCCCGGTTAAAATGGTCGCTTTCGATAACGCG
The DNA here is from genome assembly GCA_021157685.1 of Planctomycetota bacterium. Lineage (GTDB taxonomy): Bacteria > Planctomycetota > Phycisphaerae > Sedimentisphaerales > Anaerohalosphaeraceae > 4572-13. Next base: position 6,299 of record JAGGWF010000245.1, read on the forward strand.
GTGAATGTAACCATTGGGCTGCCGATCATCCGCACTTCGCCGGGACACGGAACCGCCTTTGACATCGCAGGCAAAGGCATCGCCAACGCCAACGCCATGAAAGAAGCCATCCGCGTGGCAGTGCAGATGGCCAAGGCAAAAAAAGAATTAAACTATTTAGAAAAGCAACCCCATGCAGACCAAACAGGACATTGAGCGGTTGCTGGCGGGCGCCGGCACACACCCCAAGCACCATCTCGGTCAGAATTTTCTGATCGATTTGAATCTGATGCGATTACTGATACAGGCCGCACACCTCAATGAACAGGATGTCGTGCTGGAAGTCGGAACCGGAACCGGCTCGTTTGCCCAAGGCATCGCCGAGCAATGCGGCCGGCTTATTACGGTCGAATTCGATACAACCCTGTTTAATGTCGCCCAAACACAGCTTAACACATTCGACAATATCACGGCGTTTAATATGGATATTCTTAAAAACAAAAACACCCTTCAGAAAGAAGTCCTTGATGCCATGCAAAATACCTGCAATGAGTTCAGCGGGCGGTTTCTGCTGGTAGCCAATCTGCCATACAATGTCGGCTCCAGCGTCATGGCCAACCTGATTGCCGGGCCGGTCGTCGCCGATGGGATGTTTGTAACTATTCAGAAAGAAGTGGCCGACCGCATGGCCGCAGCACCCGGTCACACCGACTATGGAACGCTGAGTATCCTGATGGCCGCGACGGGAACCGTTCGTTTGCTGAGAAAGCTCCCCAGCAGTGTATTCTGGCCCCGGCCCCAGGTTGATTCGGCTATGGTCAGTTTTGAGCGCGATCCGGAGAAAGTCCGGCAAATCCACGACATGTACACCTTTCGCAAGGTCATTAGCCTGTTTATGAGCCACCGCCGCAAGATGCTCAAGGCCTGTACTAAATTCACAGAAGGCACTCTCGAAAAGGTGCGGCACTGGGCTGAGGTCTTCGAAGAAGCTGTTGTGGACCCGCATAAACGCCCCGAAGAACTGACCCCTCAAGAGTATGTCAACATCGCCAACCTCTGCTACAAACAGACCCGCTAAGATTCCGCGTTGGCACAGCCGCTCTGAAACTCAGAAACAACAGCGACCCAGTGCGGCCGTCCGTATCCTGCAAACTTCCCTCCGGTCTCTATGGCATCCTGAATCATGCGAACTATTCCTAAGAGCCAAAACCAAGGCGGATGGTTTAATCGTCATTTGCAGGTAAAAAAAGTATTGAAATCAACCGCATGCTGTGCTATCGTGTAGGTCGTATGCAATTTCCAATTGCAATCACTACAGAAACCCGCAGTGGAGGTAGATTTCGATCATGGATGCGAATCACCCGAAATTCAACCACCATATGAAATGGCTGTTTTATCTTATCGTGGTCTGCCTTGGCCTTTCGCAGGCCGTATTCGCTCTTGAAGTGGTTTGCCAGGGGAAAGAGGCCCCGCATCGCGGGGTTTACGAGCTTCAATTGCAGGTCGAAGAGGAGCTTGGAAATCCCTACTTCGATGTTAGCTTTCAGGTGCAGTTTACGAGACCGGATCAAAGCAAAGTCACCGTGGATGGTTTCTATGATGGCAAAAAGCTATTCAAAGCCCGGGCCTACTGTGATACGCCGGGAATATGGACATATCGAACACTGTCAAACCTTGAAAGCCTCAACCATAAAAAGGGCTCCTTTGTGGTAGTTCCTTCTGAGCTTCCGGGAAAGCTGCGAATTCACCCCGATGACCCCCGCCAGTTCGCCTATGACAACGGCCAGTGGTTTCTGCATATCGGCGATACCGGCTACCGCTTTGTGGTCAAAAGCGAGCCGCGGTGGCAAGAGTATATCGATCAGGCCGCCGAAGCCGGATTTACCAAGATCCGCACCTGGTTCGCTCAAGCCCGCGGTACCGTGGAAGCATTATACACACCGGACAGAAAGCAGTTAGAGGTGGGCTATTGGCAGGAAATCGACCGGCGGCTGCAGTACTGCCTGAACCATTACCCACAAATCATCCTGCAGTTGATCCCCTATGCTGAAGATACCAAGGAGTTAATTCGCTATGGAGAAGGAGACCCTTTGTCCCGCTTTATCGCCCAATACACTCAGGCCCGCTGGTCGGCCTATCCCAATGTTCACTGGGAGATTTCCAACGACCGTGAGATCGTCAAACAAAAAGACCTGTCCAAGCTCAAGAGCCGGCAGATCAGCTACCATGTCATCGCCCAAATCGGCCGGGACATGAAGGCCCGTGAGCCCTGGGGCACCCTGCTGACCAACCAGCAAAATCGTCGTGCTGGCTACGCCTTCGTCAAGGAACCCTGGTCCGACA
>JAGGWF010000102.1 GCA_021157685.1 Planctomycetota bacterium
CATAAATGGCTTCATCCTTTGTCCAATCCTTAAATTCCTTGATCAACAGCAGACCCGCTATCGAATAGAGTTCTTTCGTCGGCCTGCCCATGGTGGCGTCGAAATGTCCGCTAACAGCGTCAACCGGCATCAACTCAAGGATGATGTAGCGAAAAGCACCGTGCTAGCCGTTGAGCAGGCGTGTGCGGGCTTTTTCGGTCAAAACGCCGTCAAACGGGTCGAAAAGCTGTGTTTGTTGCGGATTTACAAGGTTACGCATAATCGCTCCAAGTAGTTGTTATTAAAGAGCTTATAGTGTACATCACCACCTCTTTCCGTCAACCCTAAAATCTATATAACTATCTTATTTTACAACGAGTTAGGATGCTTTTTGTGAGTCAATACTTTTGACGCAGGCATCAACCTATACGCAGATCATTTACCACATTGTCTTTTCAACAAAAGAACGATAGGGGACGCTTGACATTGAAAAAGATGAACCGTTGTTTCGTTACATTTGGGGAATTATTAAAAACAAACGATTCACCCTGCATCAGGTCACCGGCATATTTTGACCGAGGTGCATCCCTGCGTTTGCCCTTTGGGCTACTGGTTGATTATTCGGGCGGCCATTAAGAGATCGATTTCGCATCGCAGTTGCCGGTAGGTGTCCAGCAGGGTCCGCATGACTGTTCCGATGCGTTGGTACTGGCGGTTGATCGTGCGGGCGGTGTTGTCTAAGCTGTCCAGCATGGCCTGAAAGTCGCCGGTTTCCACGCCGCTGATTTCGGGGATCTTCGCTGTTGTCAGAGTCAATGTGCCGATATCGCAACTGCACATGCTCAGGACATCGTCTTTGAATAGGAAGTGGCCGTCGAATTCGGTGTCCTCGGCGATGAGCATATTGATCATCATCAGATTGCGGATTTCGTCACTTACAATGCTTATTTCGTTATGGGTGGCTTCGGTTTGTTGTATGTCTCGTGCCAACCGTCGCACCCGGGCCATATTTTCAGAGATCAGACCCAAGGCGTTTTCCATTGTTTGCAGCAGTGCGATGTCACTTTGAATATCTCGGATATGCTGTTGTGCCGTATCCACCTGATCCAGCAAAGCATCGGCATAGGCCAGTTCCAACTCGCAACTCGTTGCAGGGGCCAGCTTGTCGCTGTCCCGCCGCTTTTTGTTGACCTGATTGATTTGTCGCGTACTCATAATTCCCCCCGGAATCTTAAAGTATCATTATGTAAGTATATGGTACATGATTATTAAGGAAATGTAAAGAAGAATACAGAGGAATGCTTAATATCTAACTGCCGGTCTGAAAGAAAGCCGCAAGGCCCGTCTATTATCAGACCCTGCGGCTCTTTTTGTGAAATATTTTTTAGCCCGGGTGATTGCCGTCCGGAGTATTCCTATTTAAAGGGCTTCGGCGAGGACCTGTTTCAGTGTTTTATCCAGTCCATCCGGATGGCCGATCCAGGCGATATTGCCTTTTCCGTCCACGATGAATGCGGTGGGAATGCCCGGTTGGTTATGTGCTTTCATATACCCGTTTCCGACCTTGCCCTCGGTGTCCACCGCGACGGTGTAATTCATCTTTTCGGCCATTTTCTCAACGAACGGTTTGACGACATCGGCTTTTTCATTGGAGATACCGATGACCGTCACGCTTTTGTCTTTAAATTGTTTCTGGATCTCGGTCAGGTGGGGGATGCTGACTTTACAGGGCGGACACCAGGTCGCCCAGAACTCAACGACATAGACCTTGCCCTCTTCGAAGGTAACGGCATCGCCCTTGATGTAGGTCAATCCCTCCAGTACCGCCGCTTTTTTCTGAGTCGTTTCGGGTGCGGCTGTTTCCTTGGCTGTTGCGGCTACCTTCTCGTCTGTTACGGGTGCGGCTGCTTCCTCGGCTGTTGCGGCTGCTTTTTCGTCTGTTATGGGTGCGGTTGGTTTGTCGGCTGTCGGTTGTGGAGTAGGTTCTTCTTTCTTGCTGCATCCGGCCAGCAGCCCCGCAACGATCACGGCAGTAAGAAGCAGGTGTGTCAATTTCATTCTATTGTCCTTTCAATAAAGTTTTTGGTCACCGCTACTATACCGAGTCTCGGTGATTTATAAAGAAAAAAATAAACTGTTCGCCAAAAAGGTCACACTCCGTCGGCGTACCACAAATAACAGGCGCCGCGGGCATCCAACTTGCTCAGGACAAAGCCCGTTTGTTCTGAGCTACGGGTTCCCTGTCGCCGCTTTGTGAACTTTTGGCGAAACCGGTATATCTCGAGACTGTAGTAAAGCTACCGGGAAACTGTTTAGGTTAAATTTGATAGCTTCGCCCCCAAACAGTTATTAGCTGCCAAGAGCAAGGATCAAGCCGGTTATACTCGGGAAACACTAAGCAATGAAAAGCAAGCACTTTGTAACCTATTGGTTTACAAGGAGTTATGGCAATGTTGCCCGATTATCTTGCTACAGTCTCTATATCTCGCTATCAATGAATGTACGCTGTTGACGGTCCAATCGTTCGATTTTTTTGCCGACGGTGGTGCTGTTGTGCCATAAACCCTTACTGATTCCGATCGTTTCCAGTGCTGCGGCCAAAGGAACTCGATCGATAACGATCGCCGGGTGGCCGAGGCGCGATATTGTACCCTCAAAAAGGGTGGCACGGTCAAGTTGTGCTTGGCCGTGGAGACGCCCCACATCGCCGTCAGTATCTTACGCGTAAGCTATTGCTTGAAGGTGCCACCTGATGGCCAATCTCAATACTCGCCTGTTAAATTGTGAGTTTTTTTGTACCGTGGCAAATACGGGGTTTTGGGGTCATTATTGATGCCTGCGTCAAAAGTATTGACTCACAAAAAGCATCCTAACTCGTTGTACAATAATATAGTTAGGGGGGTATCCACTTAACGCAAGTCCCCGCTACATATTGTGGTTTCCGTCAACAATCTGCCGGTATGGCAATGAAGCTGTCATAACCGCTTGCTGCATAAGACGATAGAATAG
>JAGGWF010000140.1 GCA_021157685.1 Planctomycetota bacterium
CCCGCATGATCCGTCCCCGGCATCCACAACGCATTATAGCCCTGCATCCGGCGCCAGCGGATTAGCACATCCTGCAGCGTATTATTGAGCGCATGTCCCAGATGCAGCGCAGCCGTTACATTCGGCGGCGGGATCACAATCGTATAGGTCCCCTTGGGGCTGTCCGCGTTTTCATCCGCATGAAAATACCCGCCCTGCTTCCAGATTTCGGCGGCCTGCTTTTCGACCGTTGTCGGATCATAAATCTTGGCAATTTCGCGTGTCATTCAACTCAATCCTGTTTAATCTGCACTTGGTTGCATGAAAAAAGTCCCGCACCATATCCGGCGACGGGACTTGTATTGTAGTCATTTTGGCCCTGTTGTAAAGGGTTAGTCCACTTTCAAGGTCATCAGGAATTCGGCGTTTGAGCTTGTCTTCGACAAGCGGCTCTTAAGCAATTCCATCGCCTCAACCATATTCATCTCGCTGAGTACCTTTCGTAAGCGATAAATCAACTCCAACTCACGCGGGTCCAGCAGCAATTCCTCGCGGCGGGTTCCGCTCTTGCTGATGTCGATGGCCGGGTAGGTTCTGCGTTCGACCAGACGACGGTCGAGGTGCAACTCGGAGTTACCCGTTGCCTTAAACTCCTCAAAAATCACTTCATCCATCTTGGAACCAGTATCGACCAGAGCCGTGGCAATAATCGTCAGCGAGCCGCCAAACTCAATATTACGGGCCGCCCCGAAGAATCGCTTGGGCATCTGCATCGCGTTGGCGTCCACACCACCGGTCAAGATCTTGCCCGAATGCGGCATCTCGGTATTGTAGGCACGCGCCAAGCGGGTAATCGAATCCAGCAGGATCACAACATCCTCGCCGTACTCGACCATGCGTTTGGCCTTTTCGATAACCATCTCGGCCACCTGACAATGTCGCGAAGTTGGTTCATCAAATGTCGAGCTGATGACTTCGACATCCTTACCCGTTTTGCGTTCCATATCGGTTACTTCTTCCGGCCGCTCATCAATCAGCAGAACGATCATCTTAACCTCAGGATGATTGGTGCTGATCGCGTTGGCGATCTTCTGCAGCAGGACCGTTTTACCGGTTCGCGGCGGAGCCACGATCAGACCACGCTGGCCCTTGCCAATCGGCGTAGCCAGATCAATGATTCGCATACTCAATTCGCTAGCGGAGGTTTCCAGCATCAACCGTTCTTCGGCATGAAGCGGCGTTAAATCACGGAACACCACCTTTTCGACCAGTTTGTCCGGTTCCTGATAGTTAATGGCCTCCACACGTAGCAGCGCGAAATACTTCTCGCTTTCTTTGGGCGGACGAATCTGACCGGATACAATGTTTCCGCTGCGAAGCCCGAAGCGGCGAATCTGCGACGGCGACACATAGACATCATCCGGCGAGGCCAGATAGTTATACTTGGGGCTTCTCAAAAAACCAAAACCATCCGGCAGAACCTCCAGCACCCCCTCACCATACATCAAACCGTCTTGGCGAACACGCTCTTTGAGAATGCGGAAAATCAGCTCCTGCTTGGTCATTCCCATGCAATCAGTGATACCCTCTTTGGTGGCGATCTTGTGCAAATCCACCACTTCTAAGTTCTGCAGGTCAGCGATATGAAGACTCCCGCGTTTGATGCGCTCATACTTGGCATGTGTGGATTCTTCTTCGGTCATGGGTTTTCCGGCGGGCTTTTCACCTCCGTTTTTAGCTTGATCCGTACTGGCGGCGGCCTTCGCATCGTCCACGGCGACTGCTTCTTCGGTATTCTGATCAGCTGGCTGCTCGGTAACTTCGGACTTGACCGTTTTCTTTTTTGTGGTCCGTTTCTTTCGGGTTTTTGCCATTGTCTTGGCCATTAGTTCTCCTATGTCAATTCTATTGAAAGCTCTTGGTTATCCACCATCCCTGTAAAGGATAAAGTCTACGGGAATGAAACCTAATATTTATGCGTATTCTTACTGATGGGATACAAATTCGTGTTGTTGTTAATGCCAAAACACGGCTTGAACCGCTACATCCTCATTCTTGTGCTACCACACCCTATATCTAAAGACACCAATCCTGAATCGAATAACGGGTGAAAAACCGATCACAAACTACTGACTGCCTCCCATCATCTTTGAAAAGATTTGAGCGATTTGCTCAGCTATATCTGACTTATTAGAATTGTTATCTATCGCATAATGAGCTTTTTGCTTCTTTTTGTCCAGAGAAATCTGGAAATTTTCTCTTTTTTTAAGCTGCTCAATGTCAATTTTTGCGTTTTTTGCGATTCTTTGCCACTTTTTGTCCTCAGAACAGTCCACAAAAACCAAAAAATCGCACTTTTTTTCCCAGCCAACCTCCAACAAAAGCGGCATATCCAGCACGATTCCACGAACACTCAAGTCAACCTGACAGGCGTTTATCATCACTCCGGCCCGCTCCAGAACCCGCGGATGGACCAATTGATTCAAAAAATCCAACTCCTTCTGCGAGTCAAACACTCTCTCGGCAATCCGACCACGATCCACCAACCCCGCCGCATCCAGCATCTCATCCCCCCACCGGCCAGCCATCGCTTCCAGAACATCCGGCTCATCCAGAACCGCATGAGCCATCACATCTGCATCAATCACCGCACACCCCAATTCGGAAAAACACCCGGCAACCGTACTCTTGCCGGAACCAATCCCACCCAATATTCCAATAACCGGTTTTCCTATCATACCAACATTTTAGCCACAACACGAAACATATCAACCCAAAAGCTCCCATCAGAACCGCAACAGTCATGGAGCGGTTAAAAAGCTCTCCCCCCGCTATTTAAACCCTCCGGGCTTATCCCCTTTTTAAAAAATCCGTGATATTCCGTGGTTTCCGTGGTTATTGTATCTAATAAACTCTGTGTTCTGTACGGCAAAAAATCTGCAAAGTCTGAGAACGAAATAACAAAACTTATTTGGCAAAAATCAAACTTGACGCCTGCGTCAAAAGTCAAAAAATGCCGAAAACAGTGGCGTTTTCTGCCCATTATCACTGTTTTTTGCCGGCGATTCGGACTTTTGGCGGGCGCGTCAAGTGTAGGGGGCAAACCAGTGGTCAGTTACCAATAATACCTTATCTTTAATCTATGGAAATAATGTCATCCTGAGCAAAGCCGAGGAACCTGTAATCGGTGGACAAAAATGGCATCGTTTTGGACAAGTTTGGCGTCGTTTGGGACTACTTTGACAACAAAAAAACACCAAAAATAAGCCCAATTTCAAAATAACTTCTGCCTATTGCCAACTGCCTGATGCCTAAATAATTCAAACCCAATTTTAGATTTGGAACCAACTGCTAATTTTGTTGTGTAAATCGGTCGAAAACAGTAAGATACGGCGGTTAAAAGTCAGCCAATCAAGATAGTTAAAGCGAGAAAAGTGGAAAAAGACCCCTACGACATAACTCTTGAAAAAACACGGGCCTTCTTCGAACGAGCCGAGGAAGTGGCCTCTACAAACAATTTCGATTACGCAATCGAGTTGTATCTGGACGGCCTGCGCCTCTTGCCGGATGCACTGGAGGACGGCCACGCCCCGCTGCGACAATTGAGCCTGATCCGTCAGGGCCAAGGCGGCAAAAAACCATCCATGGTCGAACGGATGAAACGTCTAAAGGGTAAAAGCCCGCTGGAAAAGATGCTCAACGCCGAATACCTGATGGCCAAAGATCCCGACCATTTGCCCTATGCGGAATCTGTGCTGGCCGCCGCAGTCGAAGGCGGGTACCTGCGTGCCGCCGAATGGATCGCACATATCATCTTCACCGCCACCAAGGCCTCCGACAAATCCGACAAGGTTCGATTCGATCGGTTTATCCTGCTGAGGGATTCCTATAAGGAGATGCAGATGTTTACCAACGCGGTTGCCGCCTGTCAGTGCGCCGCCCAGATATGTCCCAAAGATGCTGTATTGCAGGATGAACTGCGGGATCTGTCAGCCGCGATGACGATGAAGAAAGGCAAGTACGGCACGGCCGAGAGCTTTCGCGACTCGATCAAAGATCGAGACGCACAGGACAAACTCCAGAGCCAGGATAATGTCGTCAGAAGTGTCGATGTCAAAAAAGAGGCCGTTGAAAATGCCCGCAAAAAAATCCGGGATGGCCGTGAGACTGTAACCAATATTCTCGAACTGGCGGAGGCACTATTTGCGGTTGAAACCAACGAAACAGACGAGGAAGCTTTCAGATTTCTGAATAACTCATACGATAAATCAAAGGATTTCACCTTTCTGAAACGGCTGGGCGAATTTCGCATCAAAAAGCTTAAACATCCCATCCTCCAGCTGACGAAACAACTTCAAAAAGCCCCGCGGGACGAATCCCTGCGAAAACAGCTCCAGCAACTCCAGCATCAACTGGACGAGGTGGAACTGGATCATTTCAAAAAATGTGAAGAAAACTACCCCACCGAGCTGCGGTTTAAGTATGAATACGGCCGGACACTGATCAAGGCCCAGCAGTTTGACCAAGCGATCCCGATGTTTCAGGAGTCCCGAAAAGACCCCCGCCTGAAACTCATATCCATGGACAAAATGGGATTATGCTTCCTTTTGAAGGGCTGGGAAGACGATGCGATCGATATTTTTCAGCAAGCGCTGGAAAATTGTGTCAGCAAGGACACGCCGACCGCAAAAGATATAAGATACAATTTGGCAAGGGCTTACGAGTCATCCGGCAAGCCGGATGAGGCCTTGGAGCTCTATCGAAAGCTGGCTCAGACCGATTTTAGTTATAAAGATGTTGGACAGCGTATTGACTTTTTGAGAAAAAATGGTAAATAGGGGGATTCGTAGTGTCTTCTGCGGTGCAAACTTTCAGTGAAAAAGTAAGTGAAAACAGTAAATATTAGGAGTAAATAGCAAGTGGCACATTCATTATCAGCCAAAAAACGAATTCGTCAGAACGCCAAACGGCGGGTCATTAACCGTGCGCGAAAGAGCGTGTTAAAAACAGAGATCAAGCATCTCGATACAGCGATCGATGCCAGCGATACGGGCAAGGCCAAAGACCAGCTTAAGGATCTGACTCGAAAACTCGACCAGTTTTCGACCACCAGTACGATGCATAAGAACACCGCTGCTCGTATCAAGTCGCGGATGACGCGACGGGTTAACGCATTAACAGCCCAGGCGGCTGACTAATCCGGACCCGACGACTTTTCTTTTTAGACAATCTGGCGTCTTGTCGATAAACTCATCGGCAGGACGCTTTTTTTATGCCTTGGAAACACTATGGAACTTCTCAAAAAACAAATACTGACCGCCCTGACGCGAAAAGACTATACGCCGGTCGGCCCGCGCCGACTGGCAACGAATATCGGTCTGCCCAAAGAACAGTTCGCGAGCTTTCAGGCAATGCTGGAACAGTTGCGAAACAATAAGCAAATCGTCATCGACGGCAAAAAAAATGTCAATCTGCCCGCAATGGGCCATCGCGTCATCGGGACATTCCGCGCCAATAAACGCGGATTCGGATTTATCATTCCACTGCAAGCCAATGCCTACGGGGATCTGTTTGTCAGCCCCGCCGACACCGGCGGCGCGATGAATAATGATGTCGTCGCGGCCCGTGCGGTCAAGAAGGGACACCGCGACGGTCAAGTACGCTATAGTGGGATCATCACCGACATCATCGAACGCGGCGGCGATCAGTTCGTCGGGACGCTAAAGCGGGAGCAGAAATTGTGGATGGTTCAACCGGAGAGCAAGGGATTCTATCGTCCGGTCCTGATCGATGATGCGACTGCCAGCGGTGCCAAAGAAGGCGACAAGGTTGTGCTGGAGATCGTGAGCTATCCGACCGAAAACCGGCCCGCTCGCGGGGCGATTGTCGAGGTTCTGGGCGAGGCCGGTCTGTACGATACGGAAATTCGCTCGATCATGACACGGTTTGGCTTTCCGGATGATTTCCCGGACGAATGCCGACAACAAGCCCGGCAGGCAACCAAGAACTTTACGGGCGAAAAGACCGAAGGACGCAGTGATATTTGCGATGAGGTGATTATCACAATCGACCCGCCGGACGCGAAGGATTTCGATGACGCGATCAGCTTGAAAAAAGATAAAGCCGGTAACTGGCAATTGGGGATTCATATTGCCGATGTGAGTGCGTTTATTCCGCCGGACTC
>JAGGWF010000242.1 GCA_021157685.1 Planctomycetota bacterium
CCTTTTTAGAGGATGCTTATCAGGCGTTTAAGCTCCTGTTGCTCTCCGGTGCCGGAACAGGCGCCATCTATATCATGCGATGGTTCTGGTGGCGGATTAACGCCTGGACCGAAATCACGGCGATGGTCGCCGCGACCGTTGTGGCATTCTGGATTGTATTGGGCGTTGGCAGCGAAGGGACGCTTAAGTGGTATGTCGGCAGCGATGCCGTTGCCGATCGTGTATTCGCGGTTACTGACGCTGAGATCATTAGCGAGGTCAATGCGCAGCGTGCGATGGCCGCCGACCAGACCCAAACGCTTGAAGCCGAGTTAAGCGCTTTGGCGGCCGCTTGGAAAGCAGCGAATAAAGAAGTCACTAAAGCAGCAACTGAGGAAACTGAGGCTGCACGCGATGCGGCGCGCGTTGTTTATGATGCTAAAGTGTCCCAGATCGATGCGTATAATCAAGCCAACTCGGTGGCCGCTTTGATTGGTGCTGTGACAGAGGGCCCCTGGCGTTCCAAATTGGAAGAATTTTATGCCGAGCAGAACCAATGGCAGCTGCAGCGTGTCAATAAGCGACGGGAAAAAATGGACTTAGCGGCCAGAGAGCCGGGTGAAGTGACGGTGGAATTCGCGGGGATTGTATCGGGGGATACGATTTATATCTACCATCCTGATATTATGGATCTTCAGTTTTCCGTGCAGCTTCTGGTCTGTGTTGTTGTCGTAACGATTGTCTGGGTTCTGACGACGCTCATTACGCCGGCGGTGGATACCAAAACCCTGCGGAGTTTTTATCGTCTGTGTCATCCGGGCGGTCCCGGCTGGCGAAAAGTGGTCGAAGAGGCCCGTGCTGACGGCGAGGATATCGACCAGAAGAACGCGATCGGCGACTGGAAGCTGCCGATTCAGATTCTGTGTGTCTTCCTGGGATGCGTGGCGGTCTATGCCTCGCTGTTTGCGATCGGAAACTTTGTTTACGGCAACAGGGTATGGGGTTTTGTCCTGATCGGCGTGGCGATCGTAACGGTCTATTTCCTGTTCAGGAGTTTCGGGAAAATAGGCGTTGAGTCCTCAGCAGATTAGCATGGATTTCGCGCAGTTATTTGTATGAAATGGTTGTATTTTGGCTTTTTAGACCAAGATTCGTAGTTGATAGCATAAATCATCCCTTGGAAGCCCGTAGGGCTTCTAACAATAATAGCCGCGGGTGTAGCGAAGCGAAACCCGTGGTTTGTTGATGCGAGAAGTTTTCGACCCTGTAGGGGTCGGATAACCGAGTTATTATTCTGTCAGGGTATTTCATTCAACCCTTGCGTTAGCTCTTTTCTTTTAAAAATCTGTGTAAATCTGCGAAATCTGCGGTTTCTTTCTTTTTGGTTGCTCACTCGACCGCCCCAAGTTAATCTCTTATAAATGAAATTGAACGCAAAGTGATCACAAAACCGTATTGTTTTGAATTTGGGTTATTTGAATTTAAGATTTGTTTCGGATTTAGTGCTTTGGATTTAGAATTTCCGGTTTATCCGGGTTAGGGTATCGTGGAATAGGAGTGAATTGTATTGAACCCATTTAAATTTTTCTCTACGGGGCAGGATAAGCCGGTAATCCAGGACCCAAAGCAGGTCGATGAATTATACAGGAAAAACAGAAGATGTATCCTGCCAGCTATTACTTTTGGCTATGGCTCATATTATACCTGCAGATTAGCACTATCGGTTGTTAAAAAACCTCTTATTGACAATGGAATATTCACCGTTACCCAAATCGGAACGATAGGTGCAGCGATATTTTTTGGCTATGCTTTTGGCAAGCTGATCAATGGCTTTCTAGCAGACCATTTAAACCTCAGGAAACTTTTCGCAACAGGTCTTTTGTGTTCAGCTATTATCAATCTTGTAATGGGCAGTGTGGGATTGTTCTGGGTATTTACAATTCTCTGGGGTCTTAATGGCTGGTTCCAATCCTTTGGAGCGCCATCAAGTATGGTAACATTAGCCAATTGGTTCGGTAATCATGAACGCGGCAGATACTATGGCATCTGGAGCACAGCTCATTCGATAGGCGAGGGTATCACTTTTGTGGGTACAGCTGCGATGGTATCTTGTTTTGGCTGGCGTGCTGGTTTTCTAACGCCTGGCTTATTTTGTATTGTTGTAGCAACGGTTGTTTTTACACTCATGCGTGACAGACCCCGTACTCTTGGCTTGCCGGCTATTGCAGATTGGAAAAGAGATCATGGCGTTGCTGTAGAAGTCCCTGTTAAAACCTCAGGGCACGAGCATGCTGATACCGTATCGTTACAGTTCAGCGTCTTTAAACGGCCTGCTCTTTGGATATTAGCCATAGCCAGTGCCTGTATGTATATTACCCGTTATGCAATTGACAGCTGGGGGATATTTTATTTACAGGAGGCCAAGGGCTATAGTTTAGTGGAGGCCGGCACTATTTTAAGCTTGAATACTTTTGCAGGGATACTGGGCTCTGTCGCTTATGGTTTTATATCAGATAAGTTATTTAATGCGAGAAGACCGCCGGTCACTTTAATGTATGGTCTTGTGGAGATATTGGCATTAGTTGTGATATTTTTTGTTCCTACAGGCAATAACCTGATTGTAATTGCCGCATTTATCGTGTATGGCTTTACATTGAGTGGTTTGTTAGCCGTTATAGCCGGTTTATTTCCAATGGATATAATGCCCAAGCGGGCAGCTGGAGCAGTTATAGGATTTATGGGGATCATTAGTTACTTTGGCGCAGCGATTCAGGAGCATGTTTCTGCCCATTTGATAGGCAGTGGGGTAATGATAGAAGGCGTTAAGCACTATGATTTTAGCAAAGTGATTATATTTTGGATAGGTGCCTCGGTGGTATCGATGCTGTTAGCAGCGTCTTTATGGCGAGTTAAGCCGATGGATTGATCATCAGGATAAAGTATGCTGCATAAGTTTGACTTTTCAGGGACGACTCAATAAAAGATATCTTTTTTTTGGAGACATTGTAAATGGCTATTGACCACAAGGATTTGAAGAGGTTTCTTGAGGTGGCGATCGTTGCTGCACGCGCCGCCGGCCAAAGAGCGTTAGAAGATATGAACGACACCAAGACAGTGAATAAAACAGCGGACGAGTTAGTCACAGAAACAGACATAATTTGTCAGCAGATGATTATAGATACGATTAAGGCAAAATTCAGCAACCACGGTTTTGTGGCTGAAGAGGGCGATGGTCAGGCCAAGATCTTCAAACGCCCTCCGGTTGGCGATGATATATGGTGGGTCATCGACCCCATCGACGGCACGAATAATTTTGCCCGTGGTATTATGAGCTTTTGCGTCAGTATCGGCTGTATCTATCAGGGCAAACCGGTGCTAGGTGTTGTCTTCGACCCATGCTCAGACAGTCTTTACGCGGGCGTTAAGGACTCTCCGGTTCAATGTAATGGCAGGACGATGACCATTGCAGCCGAGGGTCTTGAGATATTTGCCTCTGTTGGTATTGAGAGTGTATATGTTGGCGGATTCCCCGATTGGATGGGAAAATTGGCCGAAAAAGTTCGCTATTATTCAATAGGCGCAACCGCTTTGCAGTTGGCTTATGTGGCTAAAGGGGCGCTTGTGGGCAATATTTGCCATGAGTCGTCGAAATTGTGGGATATTGCTGCCGGGGCGTTTTTAATTGAATCGGCAGGTGGAATTGTAACAGATTTTGCCGGCAAATCGCTTTGGCCTATCGATATGAATACTTATCAGGGCGGCACATATCAACTGCTGGCCGGGAGCCCCAAAGCGCACGCTCAACTCGTAGGGTTCCCAAAGTCCGCCTAATACGAACTGTGAATAATTAATGCGATTGGTATCTAATTAAAATCCGGGAAATATTCGTAATACAAACCTGCATTTCCTTGTTTTTTATGCGTCATTTTTTGATGCCGCTGTTGTAAGGCTTTATTTAATAAATGGTTATATAAAGAAAGGCAAGCGGTTAACGTTTGCGGCTTTTGCTTCTCTCCCGACCCTTGCGTTCGTTCTTTTTTTAAAAATCTGTGTAAATCCGCGAAATCCTGCGGTTTTCTTTCTTATTGGTTGCTCACTCGACCGCCTTAAGTTAATTTGTGGCTGAAAATATGAA
>JAGGWF010000233.1 GCA_021157685.1 Planctomycetota bacterium
TGCCGAGATGCTTCTTGAGGGCCCACAGGTGTACATCTCCCACGATCAACATGAAGTCAGGTTTTTCGTCGGCGTTTAGTTTTTCCATTTCTTTGACGCAGGCGAGAAATTTGGTGACACCGTTGCCATACTGCTCTATGTTCGGTTTGGCCTGTTCGGCGCAGTGCGGGTCTGCCACGACGGCAAAAGTGAAAGGTGCTCGAACGCCTGTTGAATTTATCGAGTGACGGTTCTGGTCGCGTCCGGTTGAACCGTCACTTTTATCACCCAGCAATGTCAGTGCCGAACCCATTGATGATATCTTTATGAAGCGGCGTCTATTCATCAACATCTCTTGAGCTCCTTTATATTTGCCTATATATCAGGTAGGCAATCTGACAGTTCCCATTTACACGGCGCTAAAGCATACTTTTTGTCGTACGACACCCATAGTCTTACCAGATTAATCTTGGACAATCAAGCGATTCCCCGTTCCAAGCAAGGGGCGGTCGAACTTTTTAAAAATGAAAAAAACCTTGCATTCGGTCCGACTGCACCGACAATAAAGAATTGGCCTATAAGAGCGATCGAAAATAATAGCCGGTTTGTTTCTGATGAATTGGAGGAACGCGTTATGTTGTTCAGCACTAAAAAATTTCGCTTCTTGGTTTTGACTGGGGTCGTTTTGATATCAACCATTTTCGGTGCGGCCGATCCGATCCGTGTTTATACGGAGAACCCGCACTACTGGCAGTACAAGGGCCAGCCGGTCGTATTGATCGGTGGTTCGGTCGAGGACAATCTCTTTCAAATTCCGAATCTGGCCGAACAGCTTGACCTGCTGAAAAGCGTCGGCGGCAACTATGTCCGCAATACAATGAGTGCGCGGGACGAGGGTAACCTCTGGCCGTTCAGGAAACTTGAAAGCGGCAAATACGACCTCGACCAGTGGGAGCCGGAGTACTGGAAGCGTTTTGAACGCTTTCTTCGGTTGACTGCCCAGCGTGACATTATTGTCCAAATCGAGATATGGGCAACATTTGACTATTACCGGGATGTCTGGGGGGTAAACCCCTTTAATCCCAAAAACAACATTACCTATACCGCCGAGCAGAGCCAATTGCCCACGGTGGTCAACAGCCATCCGACCCGGCACGCGAACAACTTCTTTTGGTCGATTCCCAAAGAGCGGAACCAGCAGACCGTGCTGAAATATCAACAGAAGTTTGTCGATAAAATTCTCAGCTATACGCTGGAGTCTCCCAATGTCCTTTACTGCATGGATAATGAAACCAGCGTGACACCTCAATGGGGCTGGTACTGGTCGGCCTATATCAGGAAGCAGGCAAAAGATTGGGGTGTTCATGTTGAAACAACCGAGATGTGGGATAGCTGGAACCTCGCCTCGGCGCAGCACAACCCGACATTCGATCATCCCGATATATATTCGTTTGTTGACATCTCACAGAACAATCACCAAAAGGGTCAACAGCACTGGGATAACGCCCAAAAACAACGCAAACGAATCGCCAGGCAGGTTCGCCCTTTGAACAATGTCAAGATTTACGGCGCGGACGCAAACCGGTTCGGCCGTTCACGGGATGGCCTGGAACGCTTCTGGCGAAACATCTTCGGCGGCCTCGCCTCCGCACGCTTCCACCGGCCCGATGCTGGAAATGGACTCAATCAGACGGCACAGGCGCACCTCAAGAGCATGTCCATGCTGTTGGAAAAGTTCGATATTTTCAATGCCCAACCCGATGCCGACAGTGAACGGCTCCGGCAGCGGTCGCCCAATGAGGCCTACTTGATCTCTGTCCCCGGACAGTCCTATGCGGTCTATTTTCCCAACGGCGGGGATGTTGAGATCCTTATCCCGTTGCAAGACCGAGGCGACTATACGATCCAGTGGCTTGATGTTGCCGGTTCCCAATGGGGTTCTGAAAAAAGGGTCACCCCCCAGCACGACCCGCCGCCGATCGCCTTGGGCGCAAAGCCGGGCGTGCACTCGGTTGTACTGATAACATTCGAACAATAGAGCGAACCAATATATTTCAGAAGCGTTTTCGCAAGAGTTCTACAAAACTAAAATGAGCGATTATGATAACCAATAGTGAGTCTGGTCTAAAAAGCCCCAATACAATCGTTTTAACGAAAACGACCTGCGTTATTGGCTTAATATTAAAGGTTTGCGGTGACCGTTTCGCTATAAACCACCTTTTTGGAGCAGACTCAATTGTTATTATTCAACTGATAACCGGACAGTAGGGGTAACGAACAATGATTAATGAGATTTGCCTTCCTCCGGGTGGCTGTTTTAATCAGGTTCCTGCGATCGGAGTGACAATTTGCTGGTAACGGATGTGCCTGTTCACGGGCTTTCTCATTCTTTTTTACGGCATCACATCGGGGTTTTGTAATCGTCAAACAAATTTTGTTTTTAATTTGATAATAGTTTTTGTTGGGCTGAAAATGAGATCCTCAGATGGTATTAACAGGTTTAACCTGTGATGTTTTTCAGCTGGATTTTCCACAGCCAAGCATTTTTAGGAGAGAATTTTCTTGACCATAGCTATGGGGTTTTACTAAAATTATCGATGTATTAACAAAGAATCTAAACTTTGGATAAGGCGAAGTCCTAGGATCGCAAAATACAAAAGGGGTCAAAGGCGACCTGTTATGTCCGCGTAAACAGGAAGTAATAACAGCGTTTTTGGCTCAAAAACCGAAAATTACGAAACGAACCCATTTTGGACCAAGGACACGGGAACGCAAGAACCTTGATATTGGCTCAGAAATAGGTTTCTTATCCAAAGTTCAGGTAAAGAGGACTAGTTTTTTTTCATTTAAATGGGAAATGTAAAATGGAGGTAAAAAGATGTCTTGTAAATTTCAAATTTCATGTTTTTCGTACATTATGTTAGTTGCTTCGATTTTGGTTGCCGGTCAAAATGTGAATAATGCTGATCTCAAAGAAGAAACAGGTGCTGACGAATTTTTGGAATTTAAAATCGATCCGCTTCCGGATAAACTGGATTTCTTTCCTGTAATGACCCAATTTTCACCGGTCCCTTCTGGTAAAGGATGGAAGGGCGAGGAAGGACCGTTGAGCGAGAAAATATTGCGTGAAACGATCGACAATATTATCGAACATGGATTCACTGGAATCGATGCAAATACATACCGACCCGACAAAGAAGAAGCATTCATTCTTGCCTACGCGCAATCACGGGGAATGTTTGTCGCTTCCCATGTCGGATCTCTCGAGGGCTTCGGTCGCACGGCACCCCCTAGTCCAAGTGTTTACTCTCCCGAATACCCCATCGCTGTACGTTCCCGTGCCGTGAAAGCATTTGAGCGGTTTCAGGATATCCCTCGATTGTATAATGCGTTTACTTACATGGATGAACCTTTTCATTGGGGCAAAGATTCTTTCGGCCACAGCGAAGATGTGAGAGCAGAGTTCAAAAAACGATATGGCTACGACTTACCGCCGGACTTGAAGTCGATACAGGATGACCCGAAAAAATGGCTTGATGTAATCAACTTTCATTCTGACAACTTCGCCCACGGATGGCGTCAAGTGTATCGAATTATTAAGGAAGAATACCCCGGTTTTAAAGTAGTCCTGACTCATGACAGTCATAATACTTTTGGTGGCGGATGCGGTTCCCATGCGGACTTGGCTATTGATGATGTCTTTCATTGGGGCGGAGATTTTGCCGATTTGTATATCTTTGACATCTATCCTTACCTGTCTATCGATTTCCGCTTCGGCCAGTGTGGCAAAATTCAAAAACCCCGTATCAGCCAACTGCATTATACATTTGCCCAAATGCGGAACTTAACCAGCACCTACCAAAAAGAACTTGGGTATTGGTTTGGGACTTGTACTGACAAGAGCGGGTGGTACAAAGGTTTTATAGGAGAAAAAGTTCGAGCGAAATACTGGACTGAACATGAAATGAGTGCCACTGCGGTAGCACAGGGGGCTGATTTTCTGATTACGGGTAAATATATTCCGGATGATGCAAAACATTGGGAATCTCTGGGCGAAGGGTTGCGTTTAATTCAAAAAACAAAAGGGAAACTGCTTCAGGTACCTAAAGTGAAAGCCAAGGCCTGTATGCTTTTCCCTCGGACCCAATATATTCAGCTACAGGAAGAATACTTTAATGTGGGACTTTCTTTTGAGCTTTTCCTACGAGCATTTGGTGAGTTGGATATTCTTCATGAGGAGCAAGTTACCGATGAAAAACTGAACGGTTATGAGATTTTACTGTTATTTGATGTTAAGTTGTTACCTGAAAAGGTGGCAGAGCATATTGCCTCATTCGTACACAACGGTGGATTGTTAATTACAGATTGCGTACCTCATTTGGATACCTATAAGAAGCCAATGCATGTTATGGAGGAGTTATTGGGTATCGAAAATGCGCAAACTGACCGGATCCAACGCAGAGGGCACTGGATTACTTATGCCACGCAAGAACCTGTATGGCAGATGCGACCGGAGGATGCCCCGGATGAATCGGTTTTCAATGTTGACAATCTGTCAGGTCAGGTATTAGGCCAACCGATGGATTTACTTTTAATAAGTCCGCGTCCTTGTCGCGTTACGACAGGTGAAGTTTTGGCTCAAACAAAAAGTGGGCAGCCGGGTATAATATATCGCGAGGCTGGTAAGGGACAAATTTTTTCATTAGGTTTCTGTTTACAGGATACCTATTTCAAAACCTGGCAGGATAATAATGAATCCGCCCGTACTCAATTACGAAAGATGTTTCGAACAATGACTCAAAAAGCAGGTATTCATGCACATGTCTATTCGTCCAATCCGGAGATTGAAGCTTCCATTCGTGCTAATAAGGAAGAGGGCTTTTTGTTCATTATTAATCATGAATCGGAAAAGTCAGGTACTACAGTTGAGTTGGCAGATCTGGGATTTGAGATAAATCAAATGATTGACTTATCCGATGATTTACCGGTCGTATTTCAAAAAACAGAATATGGAGCCAAACTGCACTGTGTCGTAAAAAAAGGTGAAACAAAGATCTTTCACTTGGATGCACAGGAAGGATTACTAACCAAACTGTCCGCCAATCTTCAAAGTGTATTACAAAAAACTAAACCTTTAGAATTCTCAAGAGGGAATCGGTTACCGTTGTATGTTTGGCCGATTATTGGTCAGTTGCGCAATCTCAACGATAGTGAGGCAGAGCAAGTTATTAAATTGCTGGATCAGAGGGGCATAGCAATGTCTGTCAGTTGGAATCCCGGAAATAACGAAGCCCTGACGGAGGGTGTGAGGGTCGGAGCGATTCAGCAGAAACTGGGATTACCGGTTAATATTAATGCTACATCTTGTTTGCACTCGTTTTTTAATGGTGACGAAAAAACCTTTCATATTGACGCCCAGGGCAATTCTTTCTTTGACGATTCGTTTGGAGGTCGAAAGATGGGATGTCCCTTTGCTTTAAAATTCCGCTATCCCATTATTCAGGAACAATTAGAATATTATTTGCAAGGTTATCAGGAAAAAAATATTGATATAGACTTCATTTTTGCTGACTGGGAAGTTGACGGTCCTATTGAGTGGAATGATGCATGGGCAAATTCCAGAAAGTGCGTGCGTTGTCGCGAGAACATTAAGGATATCGGTGATTTTCAGGAATTTCAAAAGGCATTGCGTGTGGTCCGTTCTGATATACAAAAAACAGTATATGCTGACACCGTACATTCCTATTTCCCTCGTGCCATGGTGGGGAATTATGCAGTTTACCCTCATGATGGATATCGTTATTGGTACGATTATTTTGAAAAACCGTTTACAAGTGCACTGTGCAAAACATTTCAAAAAGCCAGCTATCGTCCGTGGTTTCATGAGTTTGATTTAACAGATTATACCGTTGCTTTGCCTACGGTTTATACATGGTATGATCTTTTTAACTGGTATGAGTTTGAGAATCCTGATTATCGGTGGTTTTATAACATGCTGTCTGTTGCCTCAAATGCCGCCCGGCACACTAAACCGAATATTCCTATTATTAGTTTTGTTCATTGGCACACAACAGCCCCTCCCGGAAATCCCGATTCGCTCGTTAAACAATTCAGTGAGGAAATGTATAAGGAGTTACTCTGGCATATGCTCCTTCGCGGGCATGACTCTTTCTTTCTGTGGTGTATACCGAAGGAGTTGTCTGCAGAAATTCCTTTAGTGCATGAGGTATATGCAGAAGCTTTACAGTTCAGGGACTTTCTGGACAAGGGACGGCCGATATCTTTTGATGTGCCTGATCAACCCGGTTCCGTTATTTCAGGTTTGATATGGAACGACGAAGTTCTTATTCGCCGCACTGATTTTACACAATCACTTGATACTATAAAGTTAAATGTGGAAGATAAAATACTGGAAATACCCCGCTGTGAAGCACGATGTCAAATAATTAAAATAAATGAAAAGTAATAATATTGATGCCTGCGACAAAAGTACTAACTTGCAAAAAAACATCATAAATCTTTGTAAAACAAGGTGGTTATGTGTATTTTAGTGTTGACAGAGGTGTTTGGTCGCGTACAATATAAGCTCTTTAATAA
>JAGGWF010000185.1 GCA_021157685.1 Planctomycetota bacterium
ATATCCTGCGGTTCCTTGCTGTGGGTGTAGTATTCATCGACATAGCGGAGGTATCGAGCGGTCAGGGAGGCGATACCCGATGGAATTACAGGAACTCATCAACCAGTGGGATGAACTGCCTGAACATGTTAACCGTAATGCGACCGTGCAACGCTGATGTGCGACACCAGAGGCGTGACAATGCAAGCGAACCGGTGCGATGACCCCTTAAAATTCTCTCGATATCATCCGGCAAATTTAATAGGTGTCCCTATTTTTACCTATTTTCATATTGCATTCAGGGGATATTACAGTTGAATCAAGTCCTCAAGATGGAACCTTTTTCATTGCAACTTTTCCGATAAGTTAGCATCTTGACGAAAAGAGGATTGACAGGAATGATTGAATCCATGAAAATACCTTTAGCTGGCAAAACGGAAACAGGCCCTGCGGAGTCGCAACCTTCCAGGGATAGCCCACTCAAGGGGACGAATTGTCGTTGGGGCGGCAGTTATACGCCTGCTGCCCCGTTTTCTCAAGCAAGGCCAATTCAGTATCTGCCGAAAGTAGAAAAACTCTTAACTGTAACATGGAATCGTCCAATTCATGCTGAATCAGTACAATCGGAAATAAAAAAAATACGCTTGTAATACTGTTGGGGAACCCTAAAATGAAAAAATGTCCTTTTTGTGCTGAGGAAATACAAGATGAGGCGATCAAGTGTCGTTTTTGTAGTGAGTTTCTCGGTGAGTCTGAATCTCGCGAATTGAATAAACCGAAAATAAAATGGTATTTTTCTACATCTACCATCGTGATCGCCCTGCTCTGTGTGGGACCACTTGCATTGCCACTCGTGTGGTTTCGTCCGGGTTCTAAAATAGTTACGAAGATTGGGGTCACAGTTGTCGTTATCGTGGCCACTATTGGGTGTTGTCTTTTGACAAAGAGCATGTATTCTCAACTAACAGAACAACTCAGAACATTGGGGCTGTAATAGTACAACCAGTAACAAATATAGAGAGAACTGTATCATGAATCTAATTGTAAAGCATGTGGATGTGTAGGCAGCAGGCATTAATTGTGGTTTTTCAAACAGGTTCGTTTTTCAGCTATATGCGGTGTTGTCAGGAAATCCAAGGTGAAAATAATTAAGAGAAATCTCAAATGAAAAAGCATGGAATTACCCGTCTTGTCGTTATTGTGTCTTTAGCCATTTTTGTCATAGCTGGCTGTCAGTCCAGTCAGACCCAAATAGTAGAACAGGGCATCGAACCCGCCGCAGAATCCAAATCGCCTCAGCAGGAAGAAACGAAAGCCACTGAACCGGCGGAAGTCGCTGTCACAGGTCCGTCGGCTAAGATTATCCTCATCAAGGCGTCCCATGATTTTGGAAAGCTTGGGCCGGATTCCACCCACAAGGCGACCTATGAATTCAAAAATGAAGGGGAGGCGGTGCTGTCGGTGAATCGCATCCAGAGTACATGCGGCTGTTCCAAACCGACGCTAATCAAAGACGGTAAACGCTTTTCGATACCGCTAAAGGGTTCCGTTTCCTTTGAGCCGGGGGAAGCGGGACAAGTTGAAGTAACTTTTAAGGCCTCTTCCGTCAAGGGGAATGTAACAAAGCATCTTTATATTCTCAGTGATGATCCAGCTACGCCGCGGGCACAGCTTGAGCTCAAGGCAGAAGTTGTCGTCAAGGTGTCTGTTCAACCGGAAAAAGTTGACTTGAAACTGGATATTGAAAATGCCGGAATGCCAGATATTGTTGTCAAAAGTACCGATGGGCAGGAGTTTTCGATTAAATCGATTTATGTGGCCAAAAGCGCCATTAAAATACCGTTTGATCCGGCGGCTAAAGCGACCGAGTTTGTCCTTAAGCCTGAGGTTGACCTTGAAAAACTGGACAAGGCCAACACGGGTGTTATTCAGATCAAGACGACGCATCCGCAGGCCGGGACACTGGTAGTCCGATATAATGCAAAGCCGATGTATGAATTAACGAATGCTCGCTATATCCTCCAAAATGTTGAGCCGGGGGAATCGATTTTCAGAGAAAATCTGATTCGCAGTAACTATGGCAAACCTGCTGAAATTGAGTCCGCAATATCCAGAAATGGATATATGGAGATTGAAAGTCAGGAACAAGATGGCGATCATATCAAGCTGACGATTAAAATTACACCGCCTGATCAAAGTTCCAATGCCAAGCGTTACATAACGGATGAATTGACGATTATCTTAAAAGATGGACATAAATTGGCAATTCGGTGCAGCGGCTGGTTCAGATTGAAGAAATAATTGTAAAAGAGTTGTAGTTTTGCTAAGAAAACTGAAAGACTGGAATCGATAAGAAAAACCGTCAAATCAATTCCACTGAACAAGCAGGAATCCAAGTGTCTTGGTCACTGGATAATTTGATGTAAAGCCAGTCTGGACGCTGTTCAATGACTTCAAATTCAACACCTGTATGAAGCGGTTCACTAAAGCTTTCCGGATAGTTATCACTGTCTCCTTGTCGTGCAATAACGGCCTCCGCGACAATCACACCGCTGTGATGTGTTGACCATGTATGCTGTTCAATTGCAACTGAAGCAATCATTCCAATCAATAACAACATCATTATGCTGCAAACAGGGATGGTAGCGGGCCACTTGACAATCCAAGCCCCTAAGATTAACCAAATACACAGGATACTCAAACAGATCCCTCCAATGAGAAATCGTATTTTTATTGAGAAATCATAGTGCCAGAAAAACAGCCGTTCTAAAATCTTTTCTTGAGTTGGCACCGTAAACTGATCGATGCGTTTACTTCTTGCAAAACTTAGATTCTTATGAATGTCGGGATTGGAACTGTCCAGGCGTTGTGCCCGGCGATAATTCAAAATGGCCCTTCCGAGATCATCTGTCAGCAGATAACTGTTCGCCAGATTGTAATACAACCTCGCATTATGAACCCCTCCCGTCTGGATAATCTTTTCATAACCAACGATGGCCTGACGGTAGAAGGCATGTGCTGGGTCCGAGTCATCCGATATTTTATTCGCTGTTGAAAAAGCTTCGTTGGCCTGTATATAAGCAAGGCGTATCTCATCTGTTGCCATTTTTGCAATTGCATCGCCACACAAAACACAAAATAGTAAATAGACGCCAAATACAGTCGAATATATTGTTTTCATTTTATCTTTTTCTCAATTTTGGATAAAAGCTCAAGGATTTCCTTTTCCTTTTCTTTTGTCAACTCAAACGCGATTAAGCTGTATTCGGATGCTTCAGTTTGCTCCATAATCTTCTGATACACAGAGGACAATTCAGCATCATTTGTTTTTTCAAGGATGATATTTCCACATTCCATTGCAGTTAGTGATCCGGCAGGTTTTCCAAATTTATCCGCTATATACTGTTTTAATACACTTAAAATCTGCTGCGACGGCTTTTTATGATTGAAGGCTCGGCAAAGTAATTGTGCAGCATGCGAATGAGCTTTTTTGCGCTTATTAGCCGCCTGCCGCTGGGGGTTGTCGGTTATCATATGCCGTGTGACAACGCTGGTGATCAATCCAAGTAACGGAATCACATACAAGAAAATAAAGACGGGACTGGTCAACACAATAAGTGGAGAAAAATGTTGATTAACCAGTGCATCTAAAGAAGTGTAATTTGCGGATAACCCTTCTCTTATGGATTCTATCCGCTTTCTGGAGGTTGGCAATTGTCGGCTTTCAACATCGCTGCCGGTTACAATACGAGTGGGCGACACCTGCAATGGAAGGGGCTTTGTGCAAACTGTTCGATATCGCCCTTTATTAACATCAAAAAAGCTCAGGGGAATCGGCGGCACTTGTTTGACATCATCGTGATTGGGCCGAATTGTTTGCGTAAACACTTTCGCATTATTTCGAATTTCTCCGTCTGAATGTCCAGATGGCATCTTAAACGACTCAACCATCTGGGGAATCTTTTCCAGTTCCGGCCACTGCACCGGCTTTAAGTACTGGCTTCCGCTGATATGAATCGTCAATGTAATCGGATCGCCGACATTGACTTCTTTTGGGGTCGCATCGGCTGAAATTGTATAATTTCCTACAAGTCCGTAAAAATCAACCGGTTTGCCCTCTTGAGGCAACGCCTGCACTTGTAACTGAATGGGATCAGACTGAACCCCAAAACGCTTATATTCGTACTGAGAACCAAAGAAATCTCCAAAGAAACGGTCTCGGCGTTGTTGTTTTTGTCCCACAGCCAAATCCGTGGTAACCGAAGCACCGTTTAAGTTAAGCACTCCCGGCTTTTTGGGTATCAGCACCTTGGTAAATCGAATGCGAAGACAGTCGACTCCTTCATGCACGAGTTGGTCTTGATAGACATATTCTTTATGCCCGTTGATTGACAAGACCGTCTGTTTCACTTTCCTGAATTGTGAATCAACTGTTTCCAAATAGAAATTATGATTATCAAGAAATGGAATCTGGATGTCAATGTTTGCAATCTGTTCAGCCCGAACAATATCGGCCCAGACATAAAAAGATACTGTCAAAATAATCGGTTGGCCCACATAACATGTTTGTGTTGAGAGTTCCATGTCAACATCAATTTGCTTTGTGGAACCGGGCTTAACAGAAGAAATTTTCATCGGATGGGTCTGAAACTTCTTCCCGTCAACCGTCACATTAACCGATGGTATCGTAAACTCCCCTTCGGCAGGAGCCAGTAGTTGATAGGTACTTATATAAAAACTAGAGGTGCGGCCGTTAACAATCGATGTACGATTCTGTATCGAAGGGCCTGAGGGACTATAGCCTTTCAATGGATCCAAATCTATATTCTCTGGCTGGCTGCCATCTGATACGATAATGCTATATGCAAAGCGGCTGCCGGCATAGATGGGGTTGGATCGGTCAACATGTGCCTGAACCTGGACTTCGGCTCTGACCGACCCGGCCATCATCCCCACTAATAGACTGCCACAAAGAATATGTCGCATGAACGCTTTCAAATTACCAATCCCTTTCAACATTTCTTTGGCTTCGAATCAAAACGCGTCGCTTTTCGCGATTTTGTTCTTCTTTGTTGAGTATCTCCTCAGCAGTTGCTTCGGCCTCGTTGGCTTTTTGATCTTCCACCTGTTGTTGTTGTGATTGAGCATCCTGTTTTTGCTGGGCTTGGTCCTGCTGAGATGGCTGATTCGATCCCTGCTCTTGCTGATTATCCGTCTGGTCATCAGATTGCTGCTGTTGGTTATCGCCCTGCTTATCTTTTAACGCATCAATTGCTTTTTGGATATGGTCAGCCGCTTTATCCTGATGGTCAACTGCATCAGCGAGTCGAGACTGCTGCAGGTTTTCTTTTGCCTGCTGCTGACTGCCGACAGCCTGTTCCATCTGTCCAGCGGCTTCTTGTAATTTTTGATTTTGCTGTTGGACCTGCTGGGATGGATCATCTGAACTCTGGGCCATTTGCTGAATTTGCTTCATTGCCTGTTGTGTCTGCTCATTTAACTCTGATTGTTGTTTTTCCAATTGCTCGTTTTCTTCCTGTTGTGCTTGAGCTTCCTGCGTCTGATTTTTAAGATCTTGTTGTTTGTCTTTCAGCTCTTCGAACTGTTTTTGTAAATCTTGTTGTTGTTGCTGCTGTTGTTGTTTCTGCTGTTCTAAAAGCTCTTTTAATTGCTGAATCGTCAGGCGAGCCACTTCAATATTTCTGGCCGCAGCGGGGTTGTCGGGCCTTAACTGTTGGACCTGTCGCCAACAGTCAATCCCGGACTCAAAGCTCTCAATGGCTTTTTGGGGGTCGTTTTCTTGCTTCAGGCCGCGATTGAAATAACTGTTGCCAAGATTATATTTGGCTTTAGAGATAAGATCGGTATTCTTGCTTTGAACAGCGGCCTTCTGATAAGAGTCAATCGCCGCATCAAATTCTTTTTGACGATATAATGCGTTCGCTTTATTGAATTGAGCTTCAGAATTTTTGGGGTTCTCTCTAAGAACCTGCTCATATGCCTCAACGGCCTGCTCATAGTTACCTTGTTGGTACTGGACATTGCCCTCGGAAATCTGATTTTTGGCAGATTTCGCTCTCACAGACCCGGTCATGAGGACGAATAGAATTGTCAACAACAAGCTACATTCTTTTGCGTTCACTGATAAACTCCTCGGTTACAATCAAAATTAACGCCAACGCCAGAAATATCTGAAATTTTTCCTCATATTCCAGAACCGTAGTCGATTCAAGATCTCGTCGCTGAGCAGAGAAAACTAAGTCATTATAAATCTGCCCCAGGTCGAAGGTACCGGTTTTCACCGGTATATAAGCACCTCCCGGTGTGGCAGCGGAAACCTGCCGTAATGTCTGTTCATCCAACTTGGTCCAAACTTCCTGACCCTGATATTTTAAGAATGTCTTGGTTCCATCAGACTCAACAATAGGAATTCTGGCACCCTCATCTGGGCTACCTAATCCAACGGCGATAATGCGAATGCCTTTCTGCCCGGCTTTTTCGGCGGCCTGAACCGGAAAACTTTCTTCTAGGTCATCACAGTCCGTAATTAGAATAATATCCTTGTACTCTTTCGCCTGTTCATCAAAAACATCATTAACTGCTTTTCGAATCGCATCACCAACATTAGTGCCGCCTTTCGGGGTGCTTTCGGTCGTAATCTGGTCCAATGCCATACGCACAAACGCATAATCCTGTGTAAGTGGACATTTGGCAGAAGCACTGCCTGCAAAGGTAATAATCCCAATTCGGTCACCGCGAATGGTCTCCATCAAATCGCCAATAGCAAGTTTAGCCCGCTCAAGTCGATTTGGCTTGATATCGTCGGCCAGCATTGACCGCGATGTGTCCAGCAGAATCACGACATCTCGCCCCTTGTGTTTAACTTCTTGCGGTGTCGGATTCCATGCCGGGCGTGTGAGGGCCACTACAATAGCCGCGAAGGCAACTGTCAGCAAAAGCGACTTGGAAATCTGTTTGGACAAACTGGCTGAAGGATTGATGGTCTTGAGCAGATCTGCCTGCGCCAATAGATTCAGTGCCTTTCGCTTTCGCCAAAAACACCACACATAAATAGGTATCACTGGAAACACCAGCACAAATAAAAGATAAAAAGCATCGTATTGTTTAAACTGCATCCGTCACTATCCCTAAGGTATTTTCCTGAAAATAGTCGAAGCGGCCAGAATCTCAAACAACAACAAGCCCAAAGCTGTCATCGCCCAAGGACCAAATTGCTCGGCATAATCCACATATTCGATGCTCTTGACATCTGTTTTTTCAAGTGCATCGATTTTTTTATAAATCTTTCGTAACTGCTCAGCATTATCTGCCCGAGCATAAAAACCTCCTGTTTCGGCGGCAATTTGATTAAGTAAACGCTCATCCAGCGAGGGTCCCATCATTGAAAACCATCCCTGCTGATGAACTTGGGAACCCATGCCGATCGTGTAAATTTTAATCCCCCATTCGGCGGCTAATTTTGAAACCTCAAGTGGATCATACTGCCCCGCATTATTCATTCCATCGGTCAACAGAATAATGATTTTGCTTTTTATCTTAAAGTCTTGATCTGTCTTTTGTGGCTTAGCTCCCAACCTTGCCTGATCCTCTGTAATCTGGCTTTCGGCTTTTTGGAGCCGTGCTGCCGCAACTGCAAGACCGTCACCAATAGCCGTTCCGTCTTCAGCTCGCTGAGTAACAAGTTGTGTTTCCTTGAGAAAATCAGTAATAATTGTATTCCCTCGCACCAGCGGACACTGTGTATCAGCATATCGAGCATAGGTTACCAGTCCAATCATATCGCCGATTCGTCCTTGGTAGTCCTTACCGTCGCCGGTAATAAAATCAGCGACGACCCGTTTGACGACCTCCAGCCGATTTAGTTTTTGTCCCTGGTACATCATGGCCTCACCCATACTGCCGGATCGGTCAACAGCGATCATCATGGCTACGCCTTCGGTGGATATCTGTTCAATCCTCATCCCTTTTCGCGGACGAGCCAGAGCAATCACCAGCAGGATGACACATAATAACCGCGTAATAAACAGCAGTGGCCGCAACCGCTGACGCCAGGAAGCTGAGTACCGCTGAAATTTTGACAGACTGGAAAACTTGATCGCAGCGTTGCTGGAGCGTTTTAATCGCATCACAATCAGAAGCGGCACAAGCAACAGTAACACGATTGCCCAAGGCGAGTATAACATTTACAGACCTCCCTCCTCTTTAACCGATTGGGCTTCCGTCACATCCACCAGATGCTCTTCTGATTTTGTTTTCTCAATAAATTTCTCAGCCATCGTCAGGGATTTATTGATTTGTTCATTGCTGGGCCGATATCGGGCGAACTTAACCAAGTCACAATGTTTCAAAAACTCCTGCAATTGCTGCTTATGTTCCAATTTTAATGCGTCGGAGGTTCTTAATTGATCAAGGAATTCTTCCGTTGTCTGCTCAGGAGCACGCAATCGAAACCGGTTTTCGATATACTGGCGCAGACAGGTACTAAGTTTTTCGTAAAACTCCCTGACCCGCCCCTGTTCGACTAAGTTCTCTTGGGCCATTGCTTTTAAGGTCTCGAAAGCAATTTCGTGAGCAGATTTATAGAGCCTTCGATTTCCGATTGTCTTTTTAGATTTTATGCGTAGGCCAATTCCGATGCCCAGTGCCAGTAAACAGGCAATCGGAAGGCATATCCAAAGCCAGGTGCAACGGGTCTTTATTTCAACCACATCGTCGATGTCAGCAATCCCAAAAGCGTTGGGGTCAGTGGGAAGCGATGTGGTAACTTCAATCCATACAGACTCTGTTGTCAAGGTTCCTGTCTCAGGGGGGGGACCTGATGTTCCCTTCTGCTTAAAATTGAATGTAAGGGGAGGAATTTCGCACTGGCCCAACTCAAGCGGTTCAAGTCGGTATTGATTTGTTTTTATGATCGTGCCGTTTTCGGATAATGTTTCCGGCTGATCGCTCCAGCTACGAATCCTAAACTGCTTAAGTGTTTCAGCGACGGCGGGAAACTGCACCTCGTAATTTGATTTTGTTTCCGCAGACAACTCCAAGGTCAATAAATCTGAAAGCATTGCCTGTTTATCACTAACTCGCACCTTTACACGCAACGGGCCTTTGTAATACGGTTTATCAATGACATAACTTGCAGATTCCATTGGGTCGTCATTTGTCTTTTGGTCACAACCGCAGAGACACACCAGTCCTACAAGTAAGATACAAAACAATTTGTGACAGTTTAATCGCTGTGCCATGAAATTAATACCCTATACTCTTCGATGTCTCATGTGGAAAAACTTTATCAAATCATGGATATACGACCGGTGCGTTTCAATCGAAATACTGTCAACATTTATTGAGCGAAATCCCCGAGTCAGTTGATTGGTTCGGTGGAGACTGTCCTGTTCATACTGACGGCGAAAAGTTGTATTAGAAGTGTCGATTAACTGAACCTGTCCCGTTTCGGCATCCTGAAACTCAACGAGCCCAACAGGGGGCATGATTGATTCCGCCGGATCCTGCACAGTAACGGCAATCACATCATGACGCTTATTGACCCATCCCATAGCCCGTGAAAAATCGGGTGAGATAAAGTCCGAAACCAGAAAAACAGTGGCTCGTTTTCGAATTACCTTGGCAAGATAATCCATTGCTAACGGAATGTGGGTCTTTTTATCTGTGATTTTAAAACACAACAGTTCTCGAATAAGACGCAGGACATGGGTCGTTCCTTTTTTAGGAGGAATATACAATTCAATCTGATCCGTAAAAATAATTAATCCCACCTTGTCATTGTTGCGAATGGCGGCGAACGCCAGTACCGCACAAAACTCGGCGGCCAATTCGTTCTTGAGTTTTCCACGGGTTCCGAAATTTCCGGAGGCGCTCATGTCCACCACCAACATCAGCATCATCTCGCGTTCTTCGACAAACCGCTTAATATACGGTTTTCCCGCACGGGCCGTCACATTCCAGTCAATGGTTCGTACATCATCACCGGGGGTGTACTCTCGCACCTCTTCAAACTGCATCCCACGCCCTTTAAAAACACTTTCATACTGACCGGCAAAACTGGCGTTAACCATACGGGATGTATAAACCTGAATCTGTTTTATTTTTTTGACTAATTCGGGTGACAACATAGTAGATTTTCCACGAGATGGTTCAATTAAGGTACTTCGATGTTGTCAAAGATCGTCTGGATAATATCCTCACTGGTTTTGTCTTCGGCTTCGGCCTCATAGCTAACCAGCACCCGATGCCGCAACACATCCATCCCAATAGATTTGACATCCTGAGGGGTAACATACCCCCGGCCATTGATAAACGCCATCGCTTTGGACGCTAATGCCAAAAAAATGGACGCTCTGGGTGAGGCACCAAAATTGATGTAATTCTTCAACTCAAGCCCAAATTCTTCAGGGTTTCGAGTGGCCCAGATGACATCGACAATATAATCCTTAATCTTATTATCAATATAAATTTTATCGATGACTGAGCGGACATCTAAAATTTCTTCTGTCGTAATGACGGGTTGGATATCAAATGCTGTTTGGGTGGCCGCCATACGGTCCAGAATTTGTCGTTCTTCATCTTTAGTCGGGTAATCAATTTTTATTTTCAGCATAAAACGGTCCAATTGAGCTTCCGGCAGTGGATAGGTTCCTTCCTGTTCAATTGGGTTTTGAGTGGCTAAAACCAAAAATGGCTGTGGAATCGAAAATGTTTCATCGCCAATCGTAACCTGTCGTTCCTGCATGGCTTCGAGCAGAGCACTCTGAACTTTCGCAGGAGCTCGGTTAATCTCATCGGCCAATATAATATTGGCGAAAATCGGCCCCTTACGAACATAAAACTCTCCATCGGACTGACGATAGATCTGGGTTCCTGTTAAATCCGCCGGCAACAGATCAGGTGTAAACTGGATACGCTGAAAATGGGCCTGGATGGCTTGGGCCAAGACAGTCACCGCTGTCGTTTTGGCAAGCCCTGGAACGCCCTCGATCAGAATGTGCCCATTGGATAGAATCGCCACCAACATGCGTTCAAGCATATATCGCTGGCCAACGATAACCTTGTCAAATTCGTTTAGCAATAGCCGAATAAACGAACTTTTTTCCTCCACAACCTTACTCATCTGCCTTATATCCGCTGTCATAAATCATGGACCTCCACTATTTGCGATCTCAGAGATTAACTTTTGTCTTCCCGAAATAACTCCCTAAATACGGATATACATTTCTGAGCATTAGAAAGTTCGTAGATTATGCCAATTTTTTATTAAATTTTCAATCTTTTTCTAAAAAGACGACATGTGTCTCGTAATAAAAATGAGGATTTAATGTCGTTATTGTGGAATTGCCTGACCATCGAGGATGCCGAAAACACGGATTTAGCTTCTGGATACCGGATCAAGTCCGACATAACAAAAAAGTGAAAGATTTTTTGGGGATGCGGTGGCAACTGGATGTGCCTGTTGGCGTTGGATGTCTGCGTTTGGCACGGTAACTTGTTTTATAATAAGTAGTTACAGATACTTCTTGCTTGACATGTAGGAGTGTTTTGGTATGATATAGATATACAGGCAATAGCCAGTAGGCAGTAGGTTTTAGGGGTGGTTGCTTGTGGGTGGTAGCTTCGCCGGATCGGATGTCCAGCTGAAAAACAGCGATGTCAAGCTCAAAGGTCAATTGACGACGCCGACTTATGAGTTTCGTAATGGCAAAATCTTGATCGAGTCAAAATCAGACATCAAAAAACGATTGGGGAACTCGCCCGACCGGGCGGATGCGTATGTTAGGCGGTGTAGTTCTGGTGGGGGACATCCGCATTTACATTGGTGTAGGTGTTCGATGGCGGCGTGATAAGCCACCCTGTCTTGCTGACCGTTACCGTCCCGTCCCAGTGATTTGGCACGATTACCGAATAGGTTCCGTCGGCGTCTGTTACCACCACTCTGGCCCCGTTATCGCCAACCACATCCACCCCTGCAACACCCGTCCCGTCAGCAGTAGCTACAACCCCACTAACTGTCCATGTCGGCGGAGCAGCAATGGCAACGGTACATAGGCAGAAAAACACCCAGGAAGTTCTTAATAACACTGTTTTTACCCTCACTCTATAGCTCCTCCGCTATAGAGTGAGGGTAAAAAC
>JAGGWF010000175.1 GCA_021157685.1 Planctomycetota bacterium
CGCCGCTACCGCCGACAGGATGAGGCCGGCACGCCGTATTGTCTGACCATCGACGGCCAGACGAAAGAGGACAACACCGTAACCGTTCGCGAACGCGACAGCATGGAACAATCACGAATCAATATCGATCAGGTCAAAGCATACCTGCGCGAAAAATTGGATATGTAGAAATTTTCCACAGAGGACACAGAGATAAAAACAAAAGCGCAGCGGCGCAAGTGAGCCCGATTGCGTATTGTACGAATATAACAACAAAGAACCGGCCTGAAGGGGCAATATAAAATCTGCATTATTATACTGCCCTTGCAGGGCAGATGATAACCAGAAGCGTTTTTGGTGAAAAAATATTACTTCATCCTGTTATTTTGCTGCATTGCTACAACGCTGTGTTACAGTGTGCCTCCGTTCCAAATTGCTTCTAAGCGTTACCCGATCCCATGCGATAACGAACAGTTGTTGTTTCCGTATGAAAGCTCCCATGATTTGTTTACAAAAAATAGCTCAATTGAACGGCTTCTCTTTGTCATCCACAGCGCAAGTTACAACGCCAAGCAGTATTATTCCAACGGGCTTGCGATGTTGGATGAAGTGCCGGCGGAAAAAAACCGAACATTGATTATCGCACCCCATTTCCTCAAGACCAAACATGTCGAAAAAATATCAAATCCAGATTTTTTATATTGGAAAGTAACACCTTTCTGGGGTAGTTCGATTGGTTTTTTCGAAAATCATGATATTCGCATCAGCGCCTATGAAGTTGTTGATACCATTTTGGCAAATCTTATTAAATCCGAAAATTTCCCAAACTTACGAGAAGTTGTTATCATGGGCCATTCGGCAGGCGGTCAAATGGCCAATCGCTATGCTGCATGCAATTTATTTGAAGATCAGATTGCCAGACCGAATAGCATCCATGTTAAATATGTTGTTATGGCACCTTCATCCTATGTTTATTTTTCAAAGGAGCGTCCCGTAAAAGGATCGATGACAAAATTCGCTGTGCCTGAAAAACCAGACTCCGGCTATAATAATTGGGCATATGGCCTGGACAATCTGTACTCGTATCACCGACGACATCACATTACAACCGATCAGATAATTAAGCGTTATCCTCAGAAAAAGATTCTTTATCTGGTTGGGAGCAAAGACAATAATGGAAAAGAGGAGACCCTCGACAAAGGCTCGGCAGCAATGCCGCAAGGGCCAAACCGTCTTGTCCGTGGGCGACTTTATTATAACTATTTGAGGTATCTATATGGCGATGAGATAAAAGGTCGTCAATATTTTCTAATCGTAAAGAACATGGGGCATTGGGGAAAAGGTTTGATGACTTCTCCGGCCTGTCTTAAGTTTGTTTTTAAACATGACACAAAAGGAAAATAATGATATTTGATCAGCTTGACAATGCGTTACTCTACGGCGGTCTCGGTCAGCGGATTGCGACCGGCTTAGCACTCCTCAATGAGGACAATGTTCGCAATGCCGCACCCGGTAAGTATGAGGTACAGGGCGAGGATATTTTCTACATCGTAGACGAATACGAAACCAAGCCGATTGAGGATGGGCGGCTGGAGATTCATCGCAAGTATCTGGATATTCAATACATCGTTTCCGGCACCGAGTGTATTGGTTACGCTCTGCTGGAGGGGTTAAAAGAAATCGAACCCTATGACAGCGAAAAGGACCTGGCCTTTTATGAATACACTCCGGCCATGAGCAAGCTGATTCTCAAGCAGGGCATGTTCGCAATCTTCTGGCCAAATGAAGCCCACATGCCGGGGCGAACCGTGGAAAAAAGTGAAACTGTCAAAAAGATCGTCGTCAAAATCCGTATGGAATAAACAACAGCGCGGCAGCACGAGCTGCCCGATACTAATAATAGGAGTCCTTTATGATTATCAAAAATATCGACCAGGTACCATTGCAGGATGTAAACATGGAAGGGGCCAAAGATGTCAAGGTGCGGGTTCTGTTCGGTCCGGCGGACAACGCCCCGACATTCGCCATGCGTGTGTTTGAACTGGCACCCGGCGGCCATACGCCGTTTCATACTCATCCGTTCGAGCACGAGGCGATGCTGCTGGATGGTGATATCGCCGTTGTTACCGAAGAAGGCGACCGGCAACTCAAGCAGGGCGATGTCATCCTCATGCCTCCGGACGAAAAACACCAGTTCAAAAACCTCTCCGCCACCGAAGGCGCCCGTTTCATGTGCCTGGTGCCGATTGCATATCAGAAGTAACACTGGTAACGCGGGCGTCTCGCCCGCATGGTAACGCTGGTTTCTAACCGGCAGCCAGCTTTATTCCTGAGCCAGATTCGCTTTGTGCCTAAAATATCAACGGTAACTCTGTTTAGCAGAAGGGAGATAAAGATGGCTTTTACGCTTAAAAATGGATAAAATGCACCGGATTTCACACTTCTGGCGACGGATGGAAAAACATATTTACTGACAGATTTTGACGGCGCCAAGGAGTTGGTCATCTTTTTCACCTGTAATCATTGCCCCTATGTGATTGGTTCTGATGAAGCAACCCGCGCAACCACGGAGAAGTTTTCGCCGCAGGGGGTGACATTTGTGGGCATCAATTCCAACAGTCCGAATACTTATGAGAAGGATTCTTTCGATTATATGGTCGAGTGGATGAAGGAACACAAATTTCCGGGGCTGTATCTGCATGACGCAACGCAGGATGTGGCCAGGGTGTACGGGGCGCTTCGCACGACTCGGTTCTCAATCCAGCGTTCATTCAATCGGTTTGCCGGACTCCCTATGCCGAGCGCATTAATTAATCGGAATTGGGATTTCCTCTGATTTAGTCAGATATAAATTTCGGAGAAGTTTTTTTATTGGGCCTACTATAAAAAAATCGAGAGTTGCCAACGCTTCCTAATTTATTAGGGTCAGAGCCGGTTGGGATGCAGAAACTTTAGGCACTGAGGGTAGCTTTTCGCAGTTTTCCGCGACAACGGTCACATTGACAAGCATTGACTTGGCGAAGACTTGAATGACCAAACAGGGATTTGCTTTCGACCAACCGGGCCCCCTTGGCCTTCATCTTTCGAAGCGAGATTTCCGCCACTGACTTTTCACGAGAGCCCACGGCATCAATGAGAACCGTTACGGACTTGCCGCGTGCCAGAAGCCCCAAAACTGTGTACAGCACCGATGTTTCTGTCGGTCCGCCAATAACGATAAACTCAGATGCTTTAGCCTCCGTCAGGATCCGTTCTGCGCGGGGTTCATCAAAGGGGTCAATCGTGCGTTTACAGAGAATAATCTGGTCATGTTTCCGGAGTAAATCATGTGAAAAATCTGTCCTGTCACCAGGTTCGAAAATAAATCGACGGCTGCGAAGTGTATAAGGAAGTTTATGGACCCCCGGCGTACCAAGCACACAAAAATCGGCGTCGTGCCCGTGGGGTTCATAGCACTGAACGGTCGAAATGATACGGATCTGGTCGCGGCGGGTCCACGCCATCACACGGCGAATACTCGCCAGAACCCTGCGATGATTACGCACACACGCCTTGCCGTCAGCAAGAAAAAAGTCCTTCTGCGTATCCACATCGATCAAAATCCGTTTCTTTCTTAATGTCAGGATCGGTCTTATCATTTGTACCGCACTACTTATCATGAATGGTTTTTTTAGGTCTTCCATGCCACTACTACGCTCTCAATCCGTGTTCGGTTCTGTTTGTATATATGACTTCGAACCGAAGAATGCTTGACTTAATCAATTTTATAGACAAAATGTTCTGTTCTGGTGCGTCACTGCTATTTCGTTACT
Organism: Planctomycetota bacterium; assembly: GCA_021157685.1. Lineage (GTDB taxonomy): Bacteria > Planctomycetota > Phycisphaerae > Sedimentisphaerales > Anaerohalosphaeraceae > 4572-13. The sequence goes on from JAGGWF010000175.1 coordinate 3,792, forward strand.
GTATACAAGAATAGGTTGCATGGAAAAAAGATCGATAAAAGACTATAAAAATATCTCCGTAAATCCGGAAAATGTCGATGGGATGCTTGATTTTGACATTCTTTTCGGACGCTCTGCGCCAGTCGAGATGGAAGTGGGCAGCGGTAAAGGAACCTTTCTGCTGGAAGAGGCAAAAGCGTTTTCGGAAAAAAACTTTTTCGGTATTGAGTGGGCCAATAAATATTATAAACTCGCCGTCGATAGAATGGGGCGATGGGACATGCCTAATGTGCGTCTGATGCGTACCGATGCGGCGAGTTTTATCGCCGAGCATGTCTCTGACGAGTCCATTGGCGTATTCCATCTGTATTTCCCCGACCCCTGGCCGAAAAAGAGGCATAACAAGCGGCGGTTTTTCTGTGATGAAAACCTCACTCAACTGCTTCGGATTCTCAAGCCGGACGGGATTATTAATATCGCCACCGATCACGCCGACTATTTCGAGCAGATAACCGAGGTCGCAAGCCGGGCTGTCGAACGGAGAACCTTTAAAGAGATCGATTTTATCCGCCCCGCTGGAGCCGGAGATGGCGAGCTTGTTGGAACGAACTATGAGAGAAAATATATGAAAGAAGGCCGTAAGACCTACACGCTTGCTTTAGAGAAGCTATGAACAACAACAAACTCAATCTTGATTCCGCTCAAACGCTCCTGGAAGAACACCGCCAAAAACTTGACCGGTTTTCTGAGCTTTTGATCGCCGAAAATCAAAAGTACAATCTGACCCGCATCGACTCGCCGGAACAGATATGGGTGCGGCATTTCCTCGATTCACTGGCCGGGCTTTCGGTGCTGAACGAATTGTCAAAAAAGACAGGGAAACCGTTAAAGATTCTGGACATTGGTTCGGGGGCTGGCTTTCCGGGATTGGTACTGGCAATCATTCGGCCGCAGTGGCAGATTACCTCGCTGGAAGCGACGGAGAAGAAAGCGAATTTCCAGAAAATGGTCTGCGATACACTCGAACTGAAAAACACGACCATCCTGAACGGTCGCGCTGAGGCAGTGGCCCATCACGCACAATTTCGCCAGCAATTCGATGCGGTTACCGCGCGGGCGCTGGCGGCGATGCCGGTGCTGGCGGAGTTATCGCTCGGCTTTGTAAAGATCGGTGGATTGGGCCTCTACTGGAAAGGACCGTCTGCTAACAAAGAAGTTCAAACAGCCCAAGCGGCGATCAAACAGATGGGCGCTAAAATCGAAAATTCATTGTCATACACCCTTCAGACAGAAGATGTTGAACCAGCGAATCTGTCACTGGTGATATGCAAAAAAATAAAAGCGACGCCGACACAGTATCCGCGCGTGTTTGGTATCATCAAAAAGAAACCGTTATCATAAGGAAATAAACAATGGCTGAGAATAAAGCATTTATCGTAGAACTGAACGATGAAAAAGGATACCAGCGACTCATCCCCGGGGCGCCAACAACGCACGGGATGAAGTCCGGCCGGGTCTATCTAGAGCCGGGCACCAGCTGCGGCATCCACAGCACCGAGGACAAGGAAGAACAGCTTGTATTCCTGTCCGGCTGCGGCACCGCCATCATCGGCGAAGAAGAAATGATCGTGGGTGCGGGCCGAATCTGCTATATCCCGCCGCAGACAAAACACAATATCCTAAACACCAGCACCGAACCACTGATCTACATCTTCTGCGTAGCACCAGTGTAACTGGGAATTAAAACGGAAACTCTTCAACCGTCGATTGCGGCGGCGGCAAAATCGGCGGCGTGTTCTTTACCGGTTCGCTGGCTTGCCCCTGCACCGGGGACCCCTCTACAATGATGGCTTTGGGCGAGACGGGGCACATATTTTCACAAGCCCCACAGCCCGTACACAGGTCGGCATTCGTCTCGGGATAATACACATTGTCCCGCTTTTCGGTATAAACCGCATGCGTCGGACAGGCCTCAGCACAGGCCCCGCAGTCTTTATTTTCCGTATGCACAACGCATCTGTCTTTGAATAACCTGACCCGGCCCATCTGGACCCGCTGTTTTTCGGGCAGGGGCAATTTCCTGATAGCGCCGGTTGGGCATATCTGGCCGCAGAGGTTGCACTCATAGCCGCAATAGCCCTGCTTGTAATCCATCACCGGCACCAGCAAACCGCCCAGACCATACTCTTGAAAGGCCGGTTTAATCGCCCGTTCCGGGCACACACTCACACACAACCCGCACCCCACACACACGGCACAAAACCGCTCACGATCAATCGTTCCCGGCGGCATGACGGGGGACACTTTCTCCCCAGAGCTACTCCCGGCCAGCGCTTGCAGCGGAAGGGGTACCATCGCCAACGCTCCGCCGGACAAGACAGCACCACCGATCAGGCGTCTTCTGGAGGGATCCATTTGTTGATGCTTCTCGCGAGTGCGATTGTAGACCATTGCCAAGGTGGGGCAAACCGCCAAGCAATCGAAACAATTGATACAACGCGAAGCATCAATCGTCTTATTAGCAATATCAATGCACCCCGCCCGGCACAGCGTTTCGCACCGACCGCATGAAATACATGCCTCCGGTCGGATCCGCACCTTAAAGAGCGACCAACGGTTGACCAACCCCAAGAGCGTTCCGACCGGACAGATCGTGTTGCAATAATAGCGTCCTCGCCACAGCGACAAAGCAATGATCCCAATGAAGAAAACAGCCGTCACACCTAAGACCGCCCAAGTGGTCGGCGGGATCGTTCCGGGCCAAAGCCAATAGAGATCGTATCGATTCAGAAGATTCACCAGCATATTTTTGCTGCCGATGGCCGCAGGTCGAAAGAACAGCAAGGCGATCCGGCCAAAAATGCTGTAGGGGTCCAGAAAATTCAGTAATGAAATCGTCCCCAAAGCAGTGCTTAAGACAACCGCCGCAAGAAGAAAATAGCGTATTCGGTCAGACGCTTTTGGATAGGTATAAGGGGTGGTTTTTTTGCGACCGAATCGATGCCCCGCAAAAATAACAATATCCTGAAGGATCCCGAGCGGGCAGAGTATCGAACAATAAATTCGCCCGAAAAAGATTGTCAAAAGCAGAATGACAAAAAAGCCATAGGCCGTCGGCACCGCAATATCCTGAAAGAATCGGACCAGCGATGGGGCAAACTGCAACGACAGCAGGACATCGGAAAGGGTTTGCCTGAGTCTGCCGCCTGTCAGAAAAAGACATAAAAAACCAATAAACACAGCCGACGCGGAAAGAACACGGAACAACCGCAACTTTTTATTGGGTGGACAGGTCATCTTCATGTTCACTCTAAACGCAACAGGTTTGACCTGCATCTAAAGGGTTATCTTTTTGATCCTGATCTTTTCCAGCTCCATCGTTCCAATGCCGCTGTCATGGGCCATCCGGATATAGTCGATGTCGCTGGGTTCGCTGCCGAAAAGCTTTGCCGCCGCGGCATCAACGGAAACGATATCGGTGCTTAGCAGAAGTGATTTTCGGATTTTGACATCTTCGGGTTTGGCTCGCTGCGGACCGTTGTCCATCGTCACACGATAGGCATCGACCACATTGAGATCGGGACGACGATAGTGGCAAAAATCAGCAATGCACTGATGCAGCCCGGATTTATGATAATACCCCCGATCCCATACCGCCCCCATCATGTTTTTCATTGCAATGGTCAGACCGGTCCCGGAATGGTGCTTGAGAACCGGCACATTAATCAACACATCGCACTCTGTGATGAGTTCGTGTACTTTCGTCGTTTTCAGCGTAGCTGCTTTCGGGATATCCACCGTGCAATAGTTTTTTTCGTCATTGGCAAAAACAACGGTCGCTCCGGCCGATTCTGCGGCCGCCATGATCTCGCTTGTCCGGTAGCTCTTTTTCGGGTCATGGCAGGTATGATCCAGTACATAGACTTTGCGAGCGCCAGCCTTGACACACTGTTCAGCGATTCGCTTAACAAGAACGGGATTGGTATTGGCCCCCGCCTCTGGCGGTCGGTCCCAGGCAATGTTGGGTTTGATAACAACAACCTGGTCTTTCTTGACCACAGTTTTCATCCCACCGATCGCCTCGATTGCCTTGTCAAACATAGCATCCGGTTCACCGTTTTGAACGGCCACCAAATCGGGCGCAATCGCTGAAGTTTCTTCGGCCCCTAAAATCAGGTGACTATTGAATAACATTGCCCCCCAAGTTCCCGTGACAACACCGGCACATTTTTTTGAAAAAGTACGACGATCCATAAGACTATCTCCTACAGAAAAACAGGTGTTATTTTAAACATTCATGTCCCCGCTATTTTACCCTAAACCGTTACCGTATCAAAGAAAATTACACCAATAGAACAGATTTCCAAGTTTACGGCATTCATCGTAATCGTAAACACGATTAATAAACCACAGCCCCATAAAACCATGGTTTTACTTTTATCATGTCGCTACCGCTCCACGCTTCTGTTGGATATCTCCACAGGCAAAAACTTTCCTCTGTACGCCGGACTTGTCAAAGTGGGTTAAATCCGATAGAATGGCCCGAATTAAATGGTTGGATTCTGTCTTAAATAGGTATTGCAATTAGGAGTTTCAATGAAGATTTCTTTGGATTGGCTGCGGGATTATGTGGAAATGGACCTGTCGGCGAACGAAATAGGCGATATTCTCAGCAATCTGGGCTTTCCCATCGAAAGCACCGAACCCATTGGCGGTGACACAATGTTGGATGTGGAAGTTACCAGCAACCGCGGCGACTGCCTGGGGCATATCGGCGTTGCGCGGGAACTGGCCGCGGCGACGGGTGCGGAACTGAAGATCCCCGCCATCGAGCTGACTGAATCGGATAAGGATGTGCAGGCCATGGTTCAGGTCAAAATTAATGAACCGGCCCTGTGCAATCGCTACACCGCCCGCGTGATCGAAGGTGTCAAGGTTGGCCCGTCGCCTCGGTGGATGCAAAAGCGGCTGGAAACTATTGGCGTTCGCAGCGTCAATAATATCGTCGATGTGACGAATTATGTGATGATGGAAACAGGTCAGCCCTTACACGCATTCGAGTATGACGAGATCGGCGGACAGATGATCATCATCCGCAAAGCGGTTAAGGATGAACAACTCGTCAGCATTGACGAAACCAAGTGCGACCTGAACGAGGCGATGCTGATCATCGCCGATGAAATAATCCCCGTCGCCATAGCTGGCGTCATGGGCGGTCTGGATTCTGAAGTGTCCGAACGAACCACGACCGTCCTGCTGGAAGCGGCTCATTTTGACCCCGTTACCATCCGTGGCGCCGCCCGCAAACTCGTTTTGCAGTCCGAAGCATCGTTCCGGTTCGAGCGGCATGTGGACACCGAAAATATCGACTGGGCTTCGGCCCGATGTGCTCAACTGATAGCCGAAGTTTCCGGCGGCACCGTCGCCAAAGGCATCATCGATGTCTGGCCCGAAAAACGCCAGCGCGAGACCATCACCATGCGGCCGTCACGGATGAACGCCCTGCTGGGCATCGAGATTTCGCTCGATAAGGTGCTGTCCATCTTTACGGCACTGGGCTTCACGCCAGAAGTGAAAAACGATGATTTAATCGCCTGTACCCCGCCAAGCTGGCGACATGACCTGTATCGCGAGGCGGACCTGATCGAGGAGGCCGCACGATGCTATGGATATGACAACATTCCCGTCGAGCCAAAGATTCATATCGAAGTGGCCCCGCCGAACCTGCGTGAAAAAACCGCCGGCAAGGTACGGTCGTTCCTCAACGGGGCGGGCTTTTACGAAAGCATCAATATCAGCTTCGTTGACACTAAGACCGCACAGCAATTCTGTGAACAGACGCTGGAGCAGCATTTGTCGGTCGCGGATGTGTCGCAGAAGAATCTGAACTTGTTGCGGCAAAACCTGATCGGCTCGCTGATCTCGGTGATGCAGTCCAATTATAATGTCGGCAACCGGCCGTGCCGATTGTTTGAGCTGGCCAATACATTTATCTCCGATGTCAACCACAAGCCGGGGCAACTACCCAATGAGCACACACGGATCGGGCTGGTGATGGACGATGATTTCCGCGTGATGCGCGGCGTGATCGAAGAGCTGGTGCAATCAATCGCCTTGGACAGCACCCTCGAATTCAAGCCCGCTTCTTTCAAGTGGACACAGACCGGGGCGGAGATACTACTGGATGGCGAGGTGATAGGCGTGGCAGGACTGTTAAACGACAAAACCGCCGCACAGTTCGATCTGGATAAACAGGTTGTTACCGCGGCGGAGTTGGATTTTGACCTGCTGTTAGAAAAAAGCGGGGCGATCCCGGCGGCCAAACCCATTCCGCGGTTTCCGGCGATTGTTCGGGATCTGTCGCTGATCGTCGATGAACCCGTTGCGTGGGCACAGATTGCCTCGGTCGTGCAGGATAAGGCCCCTGCCGAGTTGGAACAGATCGACTTCGGTGGCCTGTATCGCGGCAAACCCATCCCGAACGGCAAAAAGAGTATCACCGTCTCTCTGCGGTTCCGTGACGAACAGGGAACACTCCGGCATGAAACGGTGGACGGGTTTGAAGGTGCGATACTGGGTGGCCTAACGGAAACACTCGGTGCCGAACTGCGAACGGCTTAGATTAATATGTAAGAGTTCAAGCTTTAGCTTGTTTATACCGAACAGAAAACTTTCTTTTGTATCGCCCACGGTCAAGCATAGCTTGGCCGTGCCACCCGTCGAAAGTATTGCTAATATCGAAAGAACATTGCAATGGAATGTAAAAAAGACAGAAATCTGGATTTTTGCAAATGTACCTATCCCGGCTGCGACAAAAAGGGAATTTGCTGCGAGTGTTTACAATATCATCTAAAAATGCAACAACTGCCGGGATGCTGTTTCCCGCCGGAGGTGGAAAAGACTTATGACCGCAGTTTTACAGCATTCGCCAAGGCGTGGGATCTGTAATTACGGCTCTCATCTAAATAAGTTGGTTAATCATGTCTATTTATTTATCATAAGTCCTGTATTTTAATGCTCTTAGCCGGTTATTGCAAGCCACTGTCTTCCAGGTCTTAATACTTAGTAAGGGGGGTATCCACTTGACG
>JAGGWF010000161.1 GCA_021157685.1 Planctomycetota bacterium
CTGGCTCATCGAAGCGCATCCCGGCATTTGTGATCGTCTGATTTATCTAAGCCAACCGCTGCCTGACAAACCGGACTTTCTTGCCTATCGTCTGTCTGGAGGGTTGAAGGAAGCCATCAATACCTGTTTCTGGCTTCACAAGGATTTACTCAGGAAAAGCTTACGAGAAAACCCCTAAGTTTGAATGTAATTCGGGTTGACAATGCGTCTGATGCACCATATTATGCACCATCTCCCGCTTGGTGTCTTTGGAGAATTGTTGTAAGTATATGTTTTTACAAGTGGTTGTGGTGATTCTTCACTCGTAGGTTCGAGTCCTATATCGCCCATTGACTCAAACGGGAGCCCGCGATTTTTTAATTTTAATTTAAGGAGTTCAGTTATGAAGAGGCATGTCTTTTTTACACTTATTTTCCTGGTAATTATTTCGGCGGTTAGCGTTTGTTCGGCCGGGCCTTCGGCCCAGCGAGGCGATTATGCGATTCGGGAAGTGGTTGTTCCTATGACAAACTCGGTGGTCTTTCACAGGCCGGGAAAATTTGCGGCTTGGCCCGCGAATAACGGGGTCTGGATATGGGACGGCAAGGAGATACTTGTTGGTTTCGTGTACGGCGATTATAAGGTTAAATACGGTCATGATATCAGCGGGCAACATTATACATCGTTGGCAAGGAGCCTGGATGGCGGACTTACATGGGGTTTTGAGGACCCAGAGAATTTTGCCGGCGATGATGTTGAAGCCAAACCTTCGCCGGGCGGGATCAATTTTGCGCATCCGGATTTCGCGATGCGGGGCGGGGGCGATAAGTTCTTTATCTCTTACGACCGGGGCAGGAAATGGCAGGGTCCTTATGAGTTTGGCGAATTCGGTCCTCCAGAAGGTGAGTTTAGCCAGATAATGAGCAGGACCGACTATATTGTAAATTCGGCGGACGATTGTTTCATCTTCACCGAGGCGAGAAAGTCTGATAAGTTCGGGACGAACCGGGCGTTTTGCATGCGGACGACTGATGGGGGCAAGAGCTTTAAGTGGGTATCGTGGATAGTTCCGCCGACCGATCCGCATTCCGGGATTATGTCTTCGACGGTACGGGTCACCGATAAGCGGGTTATCAGCACGATACGGCGAATAGCTTCGAAGGAAGAAGCCTGGATCGATGCTTATATCACCGAGGATAACTGCCAAAACTGGAAACTGCTCAGCAGGGTCGGCGAAGCGGGCAACTGGAACGGCAACCCCCCTGCCTTGATCATGCTTGCCGACGGCAGGATGTTGTGTGTTTACGGCAATCGGACGGATCGTAAAATGTATGCGGCGATCAGTAACGACCATGGAGCGACCTGGCCCGAGCGGATCACGATTCGCGACGATTTCCGCAAGGATACCGAGCAGGACCTGGGCTATCCACGGGTGGTTCAGCGCGGTGACGGCAAGGTAGTGGCGATGTATTACTGGGCGACGGACAAACTGCCGCAGCAGCATATCGCGGCTACGATCATTGATATCGGCAAGACCGTTGTGCCGGTCAAGAACGCAAAGAATGTGATCGTCGACGGCGGCAAGGGTGTCTTCTGCGCGTGGCCCGCCAATAACGGGTTCTGGACCTGGGACAACGAAATGGTGGTCGGGTTTTCGAAGGGAACATTCAAGGAGAAGATAGGACACAATTATGTTAAGAATGAGCAAGGCGGCGGTGCGGTTCTGGCCAGGAGCTTTGACGGTGGCGAGACTTGGAAGACTGAGGATCCAGATAATTTCATCGGTGACGGCGGCGAAACGATGAGCCCACCCGGCGGGATCAATTTCACACATCCGGATTTCACGATGCGGGTTGGAGGTGATAAGTTCTTTATCTCTTACGACCGGGGCAGGAAATGGCAGGGTCCTTATGAGTTTGGCGAATTCGGTCTTCCAGAAGGTGAGCTTAGCCAGATAGTGAGCAGAACCGACTATATTGTAAATTCGGCGGACGATTGTTTCATCTTCACCGCAGTGAAAAAACCTGGTAAGACCAAGACGAGGACGGACCGGGCGTTTTGTATGCGGACAACCGATGGAGGCAAGAGCTTTAAGTGGGTATCGTGGATAGTTCCGCCAACCGATCCGTATCGCGGGGTTATGCCCCAGACGGTGCGGTACTCGAAGGCGAAACTTGTCACGACCGTCCGCAGAAGGTGGGGCAAGGGCAACTCCTGCTCCTGCTGGATCGACTCGTATGTTTCCAACGATAATGGAAAATCGTGGTCGTTCCTGAGCAAAGTCGGTGACACGGGGCAGTGGAACGGCAATCCGCCGGCCCTTACGCAGATGACTGATGGCAGACTTTGCTGTATTTACGGCAATCGCTCGCGGAATCAGATGATCGCGAGATTCAGCAGCGACGAAGGCGCTATGTGGGGTCCGGAGATCGTGCTGAGGAATGACTTCCAGGTCGATAAATTCGGTGACAATGATTTGGGTTATCCCAGAGTCGCGCAAAGGCCCGACGGCAAACTCATCGCGATCTACTACTGGGCGACGAAAGAGCATCCCGAGCAGCACATAGCGGCGACAATCTGGAAGCAGGACAGATAAGTTAACTTAAAATTCAAAGTTGAAATAGTCGTGTCCGCGTTTGGCGGACGGCTAATTTATATGTTTTTGGGAGATAGTAACGAAGCTGGTTATTGTTTCTGTTATGAGCAGATGCGGCGGTGAAATAGCCACATCAGGCAGTGGTAGTGTTGTGTATACTCCGAAACATATCAATAAATGTATCGAGCTTTTCGAGCAAGGCGAACCGATCTACTGCGCTGCGGCTTATGGCGGGAACGATAAGGGCGGGGCAATGGCCCGGATGTGGGGCGACATGATTAACTCGTTCGCTAAGGCCGGTAATCGCGTTTGGCCGGATGGGCGGCGATGTACTCGACGATCAGCTTGACAACATTATCCAAGTCCTTTGTCGAGATCACCTCTACCGGCGTATGCATATAGCGGTTGGGGATGCTAATAAGTCCTGCGGCGGCTCCGCCGCGAGACAATTGTATGGCATTGGCATCGGTACCGGTGCCGCGCGGTTCGGCGGTCACCTGATAGGCAATCTTTTTGGCCTTGGCGATCTTGAACAGTTCGGCTTCCATGACGGGGTTGATATTGGGGCCGCGATGCAGGACGGGGCCTTTGCCGAGTTTGACTTCGCCGATCTTTTTTGGGTTAGTATCGGGGTGGTCACTGGCGAAGGTTACATCAACAGCAAATCCGGCATCGGGGTTGACGGTATAGCTGGAAGTAATCGCACCGCGCAGGCCAATCTCTTCCTGAACCGTAGCCACACCCATTACGCATACATTCAACTTGCGGCGGGATAACTGACGCATCACTTCGGCGACAACAAATGTACCGGCCTTGTTATCGGTGGCACGGGAAACGATCTTGTCGCCGTTGAGTTTGCAGCAGGCCACATCAATCACCATCGGATCGCCAATGGCCACTCGTTTTTCGGTAGCTTTTTTGGTATCACAGCCAATATCGATCCAGATGTTATCCATCTCGACATTTTTCTTGCGTTCTTCGAGCGTCATCTGGTGAATTGCCTTACGGCCGATAACACCAAAGACCTCGCCTTTTTGTGTGATAATTCTGACCCGTTGGCCAACCAGGAGGGCCGGATCCATCCCGCCGATTTGAGCGGTATAGATATAACCTTTGTCATCGATATGCGTAATCATCAGGCCGATCTCGTCGATATGCCCAGCGAGCATGAATTTGAATTCTGCATCCGGATTCAGTACAGCGATGCTGTTGCCGTGGACATCGCCGGTCAGTTCGTCGGCATACGGTTTGACATAGTCGCGCCAGAGCTTGGCAGCGGGCTGCTCAAATCCGGACGGGCTGGAAGCGGCTAATAATTCGGTCAGAAATTCTTGGGCCTGTTTGTTCATTATATACCTTTCTATCGGTTAGAATCACTCGTGCTTTGTTATATCGGGGTGATTTTACCACCTCTTGAATGAAAATAAAGGATTTAGATTCAAATGTGGCTAAAAACGGCTGCGGGTATATTCCATCGCTTCACTGGTAGTCAGTGAGCGAGTCCCCGGCCCTACACGAACATAAAAATCTTCTCGTCTATCGTGTCGGAAATAAACCGGCGCCGTCGAGGGCAGACAATCGACAATCAGTATGTCGCCACCGTCAAGGTGTTTGACATCAAAGGAAAAGCTGCCTGCCGATTCCAAACCCAGATGCTGGTTGATTAGATTGTTGAAATGCAGCAGAAACTTATCTTCATTGGGAAACTTATCGGCACCGATACCAAGGATATGGCCATCATCTTCGACGCCCACCAAAAGCGTTCCGCCTTCGCTGTTCAAAAAGGCAGCCATGGTTTTCA
>JAGGWF010000171.1 GCA_021157685.1 Planctomycetota bacterium
ATTTACCCCTGTGTTCCATAAGAATCCTTTCAGTTAAATCTGTACCGTAAATGATATAATATATTATATCAGCAAGAGCACGAAAAGTCAAGAAAAAACGAATGCGAATTTGGTTTTTGTGGAAATTAATGCGAAAATGCTTACTTGTAAGGACTTACAGACACAAAAAGTTTAAGTTGCGGAATTGCTGTGGCCATGGAGAGATTCGCATGGCCTGACAATCTTAGACCGTGGCAGGTGTTGTGAGCGATTATTCGACCCCTGTGGGCGCCTGAGCGTATTAACAAGCTAAAGCTTGAACTCTTACAGGTGGTACAAAGGGTTTCTATTCTGCCTCTCTTGTGCTAATGAGATCGTACACTTCTTCGGGAGAGGCGGCTTTTTCCAGTTGGCTCTTGAACTGTGCGTCCAGCATGAGGCGGCTGATGCGTGCCAGTGCCTGAATATGTGGGCCGGTTTGGTCTGGCGGTGAAACCAAAAGCAGAAGAATACTGACCGGCTTATTGTCGATGCTGTCAAATTCGATGGGTTCTTCGGCGATTCCGACAGCCATGACCAGCTCCTTGGCGACGCGGCATTTGCCGTGCGGAATCGCGATGCCGGAACCGATGCCAGTGCTGCGGGTCTGCTCGCGAGCCAGAACAGCTTCCAGTGCTTCGGCGCGATCACTTAGGCATCCATTGTCGGCTAGAAGATTGATGAGTTCTTCAATCGCATCATCCTTATTCTTGCCAGCCAGCGGGGCCTTAATGCAAGTGGGCTGTAAAATTTGTGTCAGAATCATTATCGTTACCTAAATAAAATCCGTTAGCATTTTCTCATGGATAAACAAAGTTGATACTTATAGCGATTTCGACGGGCTTATGCAAAACAATTTTCAAAAACTACAAAACATAACGGGTCTGGATTTAATTGGTTACGGGTTCCAATTTTTCGACAGGTTGTTTTTTTCTGCCTCTCTGTTTGATCGTCCGTGTTGGCGTTGGGATCTTTTCGGGCGGCGTCTGGGCGACCATGACGGCGTCCGCGGCGGTTTCAGCATACAAATCGGCCCCGACTTCTTCCCAAAGTCCTTCGGCACGCGAGAAGACCCCGCCGGAAAGCATAATTCGCATTTCAGGAAACGCATTGACGCCGCGGATCGTATCGATCAGAGCCCGCACGGCAGGTGCATCGTCACCATTATACCCGTATAACAGAAGGATATCGGGGGCGTATCCGTGAATAAATGTCATGATATCGTCATTTCCTGCGGTTCCGCCGAGAAAACGGGTTTCCCATCCGTCGCTCTCGAACAGGTCGTTCATCATCTGGCCGCCCAACTCAGCCTTATCCGATTTGGCGGTTACGATGACGACTCGCTTTTCCTTATTGGCTCGGCGGGGCAGCTTATTCTGGAGCTGATTGACGATGGTTCGGTTAATGCGAGAGGCGAACGCTTCCTGGGCAGAGTCAATCTGGTCTTCGCGATACAGCTTGTCAATTTCCGTCATGATCGGCCAAATGATGTCCATATAGACTTGGTGAGCAGGTATTCCGGTTCGGAGTACTTCTTCAATAACAGTTCTGCACTCATTACGGTCGCCTGTGAGCAATGATTTGAGGTATTGAGCGATAACTTTTTCTTTAACCATATCTGCCTCTCTTTTTTAAATTTACTTTTTCAAGTTTTATTCTTGCCAGTGTGTTAAAATAGGTAACCTCTGTTTTCTTCTATCGGGGAGGGAGCAAAAAAAGCTTTAGTTAAAATAGATAAGATAGGGCAAATAGAGCAGTTTTTCTATTTTCACGGTAACTATTTGTAAATAAAGAGATTACGGATTTATTAATGATTAATTGGGCCGATAATTTCACATGATGTGACGGATTAACAGCGTTAAAAATAAAACAAAATACCCTAAATTAACATCAAGAGGGTCTCGGAAATCCTCTTCTTATTATGTGGGAAAGCCGTTATTCTGGATTTCAGAGCGGCCAAATTTGCTTGACAGTTACGGCGAGTCGAAGTATCCTGCGTCAATCTTTGTAATTAGATGGGCTTATTGTCACTTTTCTGTGGTTAAGTGAGAGAATCATGAAGAAATTATCCTATTTCCTTGGCTTTGTCTGTATTGCTGTTGCTTATTCGGCTTCGACGACAGAAATTAAAACCCTTCGGTCGCGTGTTCAGGACTTGGGTGTAGAGTTGACCACTTCTGAGAAGGGCGTTATTTCCAAGTTCTGGTCAACGACTCTTGATCAGATGATGCTTTTGGACGCCTCCAAAGAGTGTGTGGAAACCCGGAGGCAATTGGCCGAACAAAAGGGTAGCGAACCCCTGTCATACTACGCGGCGGCCTATATCGCCGAAGCGAAAAGTGCCATCGGTGTCGCTTTTGAAAACGCCAAGCGGATGGAGGACCCCGGACACCGTCAAATGATCGAACGCAATCTCATGATCCTTACGGCCGAGCTGAAAAGCTCTGATTTGGCTCCTCTGGCTTTGCAGCGGCTGGACGGCGAAGATGATGTGACACGGTATTGGGCATACAAGGCGGTGACCGAATTGGCGGTTATTCAGCAGTTGACTTCGGATGTAACCGGTGACGAGAAAACAACCGAGGCCATTTTGACCGGTCTTAAAAATCGAACGCCCGTTGAGACACAGGCCGAAATACAAAAGATGGTGATTCGTTTTTGTATGGCGTTTGATGATCCACTGGCGCGGGATATTTTGGTGTCAATCGCGGACAGTCGCATCCAGGCCTACAGGGACTGGACCGTCAAGGATGAAATGCTGGAGGTGAGTTTGCTGACCGCATTGGGCAATGTTGCGATGCTCCAGCAGGATCCAGCTAATAAAAAGATATTCGGTCGTAAGTTTTCAGAATTATACGCCCTGACGATTCAGCGATATCTCAAGGGCAAAGCCGCTTTTTCGAAGGAGGAGGTTGGGCAGTTGCTGACAGTGATCGCTGAAGTCGATCAAAATGTTTTAGGGAAATCACTGGGTATTAAGACAGGGATTCTTTCGGCGCTAAAAAGCAAGAGAGGTCTGGAGCGTGAATATGAAACGCTCTTTGGAGATCGCACGCGGCCAGGCCAATTAACGGAACTGTTTGGGTTTGATTATGGCAAAAATGGTTCAGGCAAACCCATCACTGCTCCGCCGGAGTTGGGACCGGTGCCGGAAAAGGTTACAAATCAGGACTAAACTTCGACCGGTGGTACAAGGAAGTTGTGGAGAGCTTAGTATTGAAAAGGATTGTCAAAGCTTTGACAGCAGTTGTTCTGACAGGGGCTGTTGTATACATTTTATATTCTTCATTTCGATCCCGGGACAATAGTTCTGAAGATGATATGGTTATATATTCCGGGATTGGGTCTAAAATTGCTTCTCTTGATCCGGGTAATATCGGAGATACTTCCTCCTCAGCAGTTGCGAGTCAGATATTTGAGTGCCTTTATGATTACCATTATTTGAAAAGGCCTTATCAGCTAATTCCCAAGTTGGCAGAAGACATGCCCAAAGTCGATGAAGATAGAATCGTTTATACTATAAAGATTAAGAAGGGGGTTTATTTCACAGATGATTTCTGCTTTGATGGGCGAAGAAGGGAATTGATTGCGGAGGATTTTGTCTATTCGTGGAAGAGGCTGGCCAATATTAAATATCTCAGCAGAAACTGGTGGATTTTTGATGGCAGGATTAAAGGTCTTGATGATTTCAGAGAGTACACTAAATCCTGCAAATCTATGGATGAGGTTGATTATTCAAGGCCTGTTGAGGGATTAAAGGTATTAGATAAATACACTCTCCGGATAACACTGACTAAACCATGGCCACAGATTTTATATCTTCTTGCTCATCTTCCGACCGCTCCGGTTGCAAAAGAAGCGGTCAATTATTACGGCAAATCAATTATTAATCATCCGATAGGCACAGGTCCGTTTGTACTGAAAAAATGGAATCGCGGCAGCTACATAGAAATGGTTCTAAATGAGGGTTTTCGAGATGAATTCTATCCGTCCCAGGGCCAGGAAATGGATATTAAAAACGGCTATCTGGCTGACGCAGGGAAGAAGTTACCATTTGCCGATAGACTATTTTTTATGCTGATCGAAGAAGATCCACCCATGTGGTTTTTATTTTTGCAGGGTAAACTGGATGCGTCGGCAATTCCTAAAGATAACTTCCAACAAGCAATTCAGGAGGGACAGAACCTTTCCGAGGAACTGGTTGAAAAGGGCGTAGAGCTTAAGACCTACCGAAATCCAAGTACTTATTGGATCGGGTTTAATATGGAAGATCCCGTCTTGGGTAAAAATAAACCATTAAGGCAAGCGATTGCGTGTTGTATTGATAAAAAGCATTACATTGACCTTTTTACAAATAACCGGGCAGAGATGGCCCAGGGTTTTATTCCGCCTTTAATGAAATCGTATGACCCGGAAATAACAGAAAGGGGATTTCATTGTGATATCGAGCGCGGGAAAAAACTTGTAGAGCAGGCGAAGCAGCTTAATAAAGGGATGCTTCCTGTTTTAACATTGGCGATGCCAAGTACCGATGTTGTGGCCAGGCAGTACGGTCAATTTTATAAAAAATCATTCAAGGAAATTGGCTTAGAGCTTGAAATTGATTATATGGATTGGCCGACCTATCTCGAGAAAATGCACCGGAAAGACTTGCAGATGTTCCAGTCCGGCTGGATCGCGGATTATCCTGATGCAGAAAACTTTTTGCAACTTTTTTACGGCAAAAATGTGTCGCCCGGACCCAATAGTTTCAATTATATTAACGCTGAATTTGACAAGCTTTATGAGGAAGCATCAGTCATGCCGGATACACCTGAACGGACAAAACTGTACCGTCAGGCACAGGAAATGATCATTGAAGATTGTCCGGCCGTTTTTCTGCTGCACGGAGTTGCTTTTACGCTGCATCATAGCTGGGTGGAAAATTACAAGCCCAACACTTTCCAGCAGGGCCTGTCGAAGTTTAGAAGAATTAATGTTGAAAAACGCAGAGCGTATAAATATTAGTTTTGGAGTGGCTGTTGTTATCCTATATCATAAGAAGATCGTTGTATATCGTGCCGATTATATTTGGTGTGATGCTGGTTACATTTTTGCTGTTTAATATTGTGCGCGGCGATATTACTGACCAGATCGCAGGCAAGGCGGCGTCTGCCGAGACGCGTGCGGAAATCCGGAAAGAGTTTGGGCTGGATAAGCCATTATTCTTTAATGACGAATACAGCCCGTTTACTACGGCGTTTTGGGATTCACAATTTTTTAATCATTTAAAATCCGCGATAACATTTGACTTCGGCTATTCATACAACGACCGTGAATTGATATGGGACAAGATAAAACGCGGCGCAGGGCCGTCGCTGGCTTTGACGGTCCCGATGCTTATAGGCACAATTGTGATATCAATTTCTCTTTCGCTGGTGGCGGCGTATTTTCGGGGCAAATGGTTCGATTATGCAATTGTGCTGCTTAGCATAACCGGCATGTCATTGCCGTTTTTGAGCTTCATTCTGTTTGGCCAATATTTTCTGGCGTTTAAATGGGGCTTGTTTCCGGTGTATTTCTGGCCTGACCTTAGCGTGTGGCAATATACCGCTTTGCCGGCCCTGATTGGCATAGCAGCAGGAATTGGGGGCAATCTGCGTTTCTACCGCACGGTGATGCTCGATGAACTCGGCAATGATTATGTTCGCACCGCTTATGCCAAAGGCCTTTCGCCGCAGAGGGTTTTGTTTAAGCATGTTCTGAAAAATGCAATGATACCGATTGTGACTCAGATTATTCTCGCAATACCATTTTTGTTTCTGGGTTCGCTGCTTCTGGAACGGTTTTTTGGGATTCCGGGACTGGGCTATTTAATGATAGGAGCAATCGGTTCGAGGGATGACAAAATAATTAATGCGATGGTTTACATTAGTGCGATATTATTTGTGATATTTAATTTGATAACTGATATTTGTTATGCAATGGTTGACCCGAGGGTTAAATTTGACTGATCTGTCAAGGACAATTGAAAACACACACAAGCCGGTCAAAGGTCGCTCGCTTTGGACTGATGGTATCCGTCGTCTGCGCAAAAAAAAGCTGGTGATGATTTGTTTTTGGATCATTATGTTCTATGTTTTCATTGCCGGTTATGTACAAATTGCCGAGTGGACCGGCTCAAACTGGCCCGCTAATTGGGATGAATCGACAGGGCAAAAATACGAATCACCAAACTCGCAAAATATTTTCGGGACAGATATCTTCGGATATTCAATCTTGCGAAAGGTTTTATACAGCACGAAAATTTCGTTAAAAGTTGCATTTTTCGCATCCATTCTCAGTATCGTAATTGGTGTGCCAATGGGTGCCGCGGCGGGCTATTTTGGCGGCTTTATTGACGAAGTTGTTGTGTGGATATATTCAACACTTAGCTCGATACCGTATATATTGTTGATTTTGGCATTTGCGTTAGTCTTAAAGGATAAAACAATCTTTGGTTGCAAGCTGGCAGGGGCAACAACGGTTTATCTGGCCATCGGCCTGACAAGCTGGGTGGGTATCTGCCGGCTCATTCGCGGCGAGATCATCAAACGCAAGGAGAGTGAATATATCTTAGCGGCGCGTGCAATGGGCTGTTCCGGTGGCCGAATTATTTTCAAGCATCTTTTGCCAAACACTTTTCATATTGTAATTATCAGTTTTTCCTTGCGATTTATGAGCTTTATTCATGCTGAAGTAATATTAAGTTTCCTGGGTCTTGGCGAAAAGAATAAGCCAAGTTGGGGAGCGATGATAGATTCGGCCAGACTGGATTTGCCGAAGGGCTATTGGTGGGAAATGGCTGCTGCGACGATGGCGATATTTTTCATCTCGCTGGCACTGAATATATTTGGCGATGCCCTGCGGGATTGTCTGGACCCGAAACTGAAGACCGATTAAACAGTCAGAGCCACGACAGTGATGGAGTGGTTGAAGAATTTTATTGAAAAGATGACACAAAAAAACAACAATTTGTTGTCGATAAAGAACCTTTCGACTCATTTCTTTACCGAACAGGGCTTGGTCAAGGCGGTGCAGGATGTCAGCTTCGACATTCCGCTGGGCAAAACGCTGGCTGTGGTGGGCGAAAGCGGCTGCGGCAAGAGTGTGACGGCGCTGTCGGTGATGCGGCTGATCCCATGGCCGCCGGGCAAGATCGTCGCCGGAAGTATCCGCTTTGATGGCGAATCTTTGTTGGACGCACCGGAAAGACGGATGCGGCAGATTTGCGGCAATGATATCGCCATGATCTTCCAAGAGCCAATGACCAGTTTGAATCCGGTTTTCACCGTGGGCAATCAGATTGTCGAAGCGGTCAAACTGCACCAGAAAAAAAGCGGCTCCGAGGCATGGGGCGTGGCGGTGGAGATGATGAAAAAAGTTGGCATTGCTGACCCTGAACGGCGTGTGGAAGAATATCCGCACCAGATGTCCGGTGGGATGCGGCAGCGCGTGATGATTGCGATGGCACTGTGCTGTTCGCCCGCTCTTTTAATTGCGGATGAGCCGACGACGGCGCTGGATGTAACGATTCAGGCACAGATTCTCGAATTGCTTCGTGACCTTCAGCAGCGCAACCAGATGAGTATTATGATGATTACACATGATCTG
>JAGGWF010000097.1 GCA_021157685.1 Planctomycetota bacterium
CCCGAAGAAGACACCTCCACTGCCAACCTACGGCAAATCGCGCTGGTTCTGGGCGGCTTGAATAAGGAAAAACGCGATGCTTTTTTGGAGACGATCGAAAGCAAAGATGATGAAGCCGCCGACATGGTTCGGGCGCTGATGGTAACCTGGGAGGATATCCCGAGAATTGAAGACAAATCTCTGCAAGAGATTTTGAGACAGATAGAAGCATCCATCATGGCCAAGGCGATGCAGGGGGCCGATGCGATTGTTGCTGAGAAGATCAACGGAAATATTTCGGAACGCATGAAAGAGATGATCGAAGAAGAGGTCTCTCTCATGGGCACTCCAAAAAAGAAAGATATTGCAGAAGCCCGCGAGCAAATGGTTCAACCGCTGCGCGACGCCAACAAAACCGGAGAACTGGACTTTATTGAGGAGGAAGATTAGATTGGTCATGACCACCGTGAGTTTACAACTGAATATGCCGATTCAATCTGCCCGTATTCTCAATGAAGAGACCGAACCGTCCACGGATCGGACGGCCCCAGATACAGAGGCGCTAACACAGGGAAGCCAACGAGTGAACGCACTGTGTAATGCCCTGCAGCAGGCCACCGAAAACTTTGAACGCTATACAGAAGAGCTGTTTCTTTCCCACAAGGAACAGATTGTGCGTCTCAGCATTGAAATTGCTTCTAAAATCCTTGCCAAGGACCAGCACGAGCGAAATTACGAAATTGAAAAGATCGTTTCACAGGCCTTGCAGGCCGTTCCCATATCTAAGCAAACGATGATCCGATTAAACCCGGATGATTTAAAAACAATGCAGCAAATGACCGACGCCAACCAATTCACGACGCCGGAGGGCGTCCACTTTTCGGGCGATGTGTCCGTCGGGCCGGCTGAATGTATGATCGAAACAGACCACGGGGTAATTGAATATCTGATTGAAGAGCATCTCAAACAAGTTGCAAACGCTCTTTCGCAAACCAAAGACGAAACAAAATAAAAGAAATGACACCCGCATTAGACAATTCGTTCTCGGTGGATTTCGATCTGTTCCATTCGACATTGGAACAGGTCAACCTGACACAACTAAAAGGCGCCGTCACTCATGTCTCCGGATTGACCGTTGAAAGCAGCGGTCCAGTGGATGTCGGGCTAGGACAACTGTGCCAAATCCGCATTCAAAATCATCGGGAAATCCAGGCCGAAGTGATTGGTTTTCGCAAAGGCGGGCTGATTCTGCTACCGCTGGATTCCATCGATGGGATTCGGGCCGGCGACCCTGTTACCGCATTGAACGAACCGCGAACAATCGCCCTGGATAACAGTATTATGGGCCGCGTTCTGGACGGGCTGGGTCGCCCAATCGACGGCAAAGGCCCGCTAAGGGCCGCTGAATACCGGCCGATTAACAATGTCAGTCCGCCACCACTCAGCCGAGAAATGATTCGGGATCCCATGCCGCTTGGGATTCGGGCCATTGACAGTGTTCTAACCTGCGGCAAAGGACAGCGAATCGGCGTCTTTTCAGGAAGCGGCGTAGGCAAAAGTGTCCTTCTCGGCGAGATCGCCAATGGAAGTGACGCCGATATCAATGTTGTTGTACTGGTGGGTGAACGAGGCAGGGAGGTTCGTGAGTTTCTCGAAAAAGATTTAGGCCCCGAAGGATTGGCACGAAGTGTCATTGTGGTCGCAACCTCTGATGCGACGGCTATTCAGCGCGTTAAAGCCGGGGCCGTTGCGGTTACGATTGCCGAATACTTTCGCGATCAGGGGCGTGATGTGCTGTTTATGATGGACTCTTTGACACGGCTCGCCCAGGCACACCGGGAAATCGGACTGGCGGCGGGCGAACCACCCGCCACAAAAGGGTATTGCCCCAGCACTTTCGCCATGCTGCCTAAGCTGATCGAACGGCTCGGCTGTGACGAAAAGGGCAGCATCACCGGCATCCTCACTGTTTTGGCGGAAGGGGATGACATGAATGACCCGGTTGCAGATTGCGCCCGCTCGCTATTGGACGGACATATTGTCCTGAGCCGTAAGCTGGCCGACCGCGGCCATTATCCGGCCATCGATGTCCTTCAAAGCATCAGCCGGCTGATGACTACGGTAACCACCCCGGCCCATCAAACAGCCGCCCGAAAGCTCCGCGAAATCTATGCCACCTATACCGACGCGGAAGATTTGATTAATATCGGGGCATTTTCGCCGGGAGCGAATAAACGAATTGACGGGTCTGTGGCGCTGATCAGCCGGATTCAAGACTTCCTAATCCAACCCGTCCGGCAACATAACGCCTTTGATAAAACCGTGGATCAGCTACTATCGATTACCCAGGCATGGGACCAGATGCTGGGAACCAATGAACCATTGATGCCTGCCGGTTCATCCGCTCTTTCGCAATGATAACTGATCGGAACTACCCATGAAAAAATTTATATGGCCATTACAACGACTGCTGGACATCAAAGAAAAACAGGAAGATTTCGCACGGATCGAACTGGTGACCATAACAGAACAAATGGTCATCATTCGCGGACAGATTATGATGCAGAAAACCATCCTGCGCAGCGTCTTTAGTGAGCTGAATCAACTGGAGCCACAACAGCGACCGCAACAGCAACGGGAGTGTATGGAATACGCCCATGTAATCGATACGAAAATTGAGACACTGGGCCAGGCCCTTGAACAAGTAGAGCAAAAACGAAAAAAGAAAATTGAAGAGGTTGTCAAATTACGAAAATTCCGTAAAGGACTGGAGCGTCTCAGGGCTAAGGCCTTAGTGGACTATCATGAACAGATAAATCGAGAAGAACAAAAACAGTTGGATGAAAATATAACAACGACTTTCGCGAGAAAAATTTTAATGCCAGCATAAAAAAGGATCGACCATGAAAAAGACACAAATCATTATACTATCCCTGGCAGGTCTGCTCAGTTTCACCAGCACCTTTACCGTAAGCTGGGTCATCAAAAAGAAAAAAAACGCCGCGATGGCCGCCCAACAGGCACAAACAGCCGATCCCCAGCGAGCTGATTCAAAACCGCAGAAAGATTTCTTTGATTCAATGTCTCCGACGACGGAAACAAATGAAGCGGGAATCAGTGAACGCCAGTTGCAGCATCTGATCACCAATATCCGAAGTAAGCTCAAAGACCACCGGGACCGCCAGAGAACGATGGATACCCAAGCAAAGCGAATCGAGATATCCCGGTTGTCCATGCAAGAAGACATTGACCGGCTCAATGAGCTTCAAAGCAAACTCAATCTGACCTTGGCCCAAATCCACCAAAAAGAAGCGGCCCTAAAAGACACGCTCACCGAAATTGACGCTCTTGAAAAGAACAATTTCCAACGATTAGCCAGCACTTATGAAAAAATGGACACCACACAGGCCGGACGCATTATGACCACAATGGCTACCAGCAATCAACTACAGGATTCCGTTAAAATCTTGTATTATATGAATGAACGCATGGCCGGGAAACTACTCGCAGAGATCGCCACCAAGAAGCCGGAGCTGGCCTCTCTAATCTGTATGCAATTAAAACATGTCAAAGAAATGAACTAAAACGGCGAACTCATATTGCTGTTAGAAAGTAAAGTATGGACATAGCAACGATTATCGGATTACTCGTAGGAAGTGGGATTATTGTCGGGTCCATTATTATGGGCGGCGGCGCCATGGCTTTTATTCATATTCCGTCGATGTGTATTGTCGTAGGCGGAACACTTTGCTCTGTTTTAATCCATTTTTCGATGGGACAGTTTCTGTCCATTTTCTCAATTGTCAAAAAGACCTTTCAAGTCAAACTCCCCCGCCCCCGTGAAATCATCCAGCAAATGGTCAATTATGCCACTATCAGCCGTCGAGACGGCGCTCTGGCTCTGGAGGAGCAACTGCGTCAGGTCGATTACGGCTTTATCGGAAAGGGCCTGCAAATGCTGGTGGACGGCCAGGACGAAGAGAGTATTCGTGAGATGTTGTCATTGGAAATTCAGTACCTCCAGGAGCGGCACTCCATCGGAAAAAAAATTCTGGACTTCATGGGGGGGTCGGCGCCGGCGTTCGGGATGATCGGAACCCTGATTGGTCTGGTGCAAATGCTGCAAAATCTCTCCAGCCCAGATCAGATCGGGGCCGGAATGGCGGTGGCATTATTGACCACTTTCTATGGTGCTTTTCTGGCCAATGTGGTCTTCATTCCTCTCGCCGGAAAGCTAAGCGTCTATTCCAAAGCGGAGCGGCTCGCGATGGAAATGACCCTTGAAGGAATCTGCACCATCAGTCAGGGTGAAAGCCCCTCTATGGTGCGCGAAAAAATACATGCATTCATCTCACCCATCCATCGCGAAGAGGTCAAGGCGACTGTCTGATGCCGAAAAGTAAAAAAAACATCTCGATTCAGGCCGAAGAAGATCCCGGCGGCGCTCCGGAATGGATGGTCACATTTAGCGACTGTATGACCCTTCTGCTGACTTTTTTTGTACTTCTGCTAAGTTTTTCCTCGTTTGACAAAGAAACACTTCCGGCGTTGGGACAATCCCTTGCCAAAGCGCTTCCGTCGATCGGTCTGTCCGGAAAAGACGAGCAGGATTCAATGTATGAAAAACGGCCCTCAAGCCAGGAAGTTAAACAGACCGAGGGGACCGAAGTTCCATCAAATGCCGTCGAACAGACAACGAATTTTATGAAAGAGAAAAAGCCCCTGGACTTTCGGAATCTGAAGGTCTTCACCATCGAATCCAAAGATTTTTTCTGGGGACGGGGATACGCCCTTTCCAATGACGGGCGTGAGGTTCTTAATTCCCTGGCGAACTACTTCAAACACCGAACCGGACGCATTGTTATCAGTGAAAACGGTCCTGACGGAAAGACATCATTGGGCCTGCATCGCAGTATCGCGGTGATGGACTACCTAACGCAGAAACACGCCCTTGACAAGACCCGGTTCAATATCAGTTGCGCCACCACCATGCGACAACCACCCCGCCAAAGACAGGTTGAAATTACATTGCTCGACAGGAGTATTTACGAATGAGCAAAGTCCTCAAAGACCTGAAAATTCCCGTTCCGGCCTATATTGTTACTTATTCAGACATGATCACCCTGCTTTTGACCTTTTTCGTGATGCTGTTAAGTTTAGCCGAGACCCAGGTGGATGAACACAAATTTATGGCCGGCCGTTATTCGTTCAAATCCGCTGTCGCTGACTTTGGTCTATCCGGGTTCCTCATCAATAAAAACAGCGGGCCGGGACTTGAGCATCCCAAGCCAAAATATCGAATCGATGAGGGCGAAGATGAAGAAAATGACCGCTCGATTGATGTCGAAACCGAAAAAGTCCGGCGTATCCTGCTGGAAGTGGAACGGATGATGAAAATATCCCCCTCGCACATCTGTGGGATGGATAAGACATTCCTTCAACCGGGGATTAACTTTCAGCCAGGCAGTTGGGATATTGACGCCGACGCTCAGAAAAAAATATCAGCGCTTTGTGAACAAATCAAGGTCGATTATACGCTGCAGGAGCCGATCCTCTATGTATTGGGACTGGCTGCCGATGCAAAAAGTGATCGGCAGCAATGGATCGTCTCATCACAACGAGCTAAAGCGGTGGCCGACGCTATCCGCACACAAATTCCCGAAAACCTAAAATGGCCTGTTTTCTGCTGGGGGGCCGCAAACG
Source organism: Planctomycetota bacterium (assembly GCA_021157685.1). Lineage (GTDB taxonomy): Bacteria > Planctomycetota > Phycisphaerae > Sedimentisphaerales > Anaerohalosphaeraceae > 4572-13. The sequence continues at coordinate 5,683 of JAGGWF010000097.1, forward strand.
GGGGAGAATGGGTCGGCCGCAACGGTCAGACGACACAAAATAACCATATCCTGATCGCCGTCTTAACCGAAACAAAATAGGACAATTCGATGCCGCTGTTAAAGATTTCAACAGCACCGGTCGTAAATTGAACGACGCCGGGATCGAAAACCCTGCGCATCGACA
>JAGGWF010000113.1 GCA_021157685.1 Planctomycetota bacterium
AATCCTGAGGTGATGGGGCGGTTTAAAACGCGCAGCGATATGGTTTCGTCTATGCGCCGCTTTCTCAACGACAAGGGGTTTCTTGAAGTGGAAACCCCGATGATGCAGACACTGGCCGGCGGTGCGGCGGCCAAGCCGTTTACGACACATCACAACTCCCTTGACCTTGATTTGTTTATGCGGATCGCTCCGGAGTTGTTTCTCAAACGGCTTCTTGTCGGGGGCATGGAAAAGGTTTTTGAAATCAATCGCAATTTCCGCAACGAAGGCCTGAGCACCCGGCACAATCCGGAATTTACGATGATGGAACTCTATCAGGCATATGCCGATTATAATGTGATGATGGATTTGACCGAAGAGTTGACCGGTTCGCTGATCGAAGCACATTGCGACGGGCCGAAGCTGCCCTTTGGCGATCTGGAAATCGATTATACCCGTCCGTGGCGGCGGGCGAAATACGCGGACCTGCTAAAAGAGCATTCCGGCTGCGATATTGATGATCTGACTGCGGTACGGGCCAAGGCAAAGGAACTGGGCATCCATGAGGTCGATATGGATGATGCGGTGGTGATTAACGAGGTCTTTGAGGCGACGGTCGAGGAGCATCTGATCAATCCAACTTTTGTAATCGATTATCCCGCGGCGCTTTGCCCGCTGACAAAGCAGAGCAAGGCCGATCCTCGCTATGCGGAACGGTTCGAGCTGTTTATTGGAAAAATGGAACTGGCCAACGCCTATACCGAACTAAACGATCCCGATGTGCAGGAAGCCAACTTCCGCAGTCAACTGCGCGGGCTTTCCGATGAGGAAACCATGGCCAAGATGGACGAAGATTTCATCAACGCCCTGAAATACGGGATGCCCCCAGCGGGCGGCTTAGGTGTCGGTATTGATCGGCTGATCATGCTGCTGACCAACGCGACCAGTATCCGGGATGTGGTACTGTTCCCGTTACTGAAACCCTTGGCGAAGAAGCCGCAACAGCAGCCCGAATCGCAAGCGCAGGGATGAAACCGTGGATTTACACGGATTTTCATGACGGGTGGCACGGTCAAGCTGTGCTTGGCCGTGTGAGGTCTTGATGGAGTTTCCAGAAAAGGTGTAGATGTGGAAAAGAAAGGTACAGGGAAGTTTGCAATCCGGGTTTGGGGTTGGCCTACACTAATATTTTATGCCTTACAGTGTGTACATATGGCCGTGTTCAAGCTGACCTCGCCTGATAAGTCAAAGTACTTTCTTGATCCGAAAGTGGGAGAGAATTGCTTTTTGATAGTTTGATGGGTGTTCTCATCATAGGTTATATGTGGGTGTTGGTTTATCGTTATTCAAAAATGACAGAGAAGAAACTGTCATTTATAGCTAAATGGGGCACTGTCTCTATAACGGCACTATTCATTTTGAGTGTCATTAGCAGTTTATTTCTCTATCTATTGCATGGATAGTTTGCATGGTGTAGCTTGGGAAATAAGAAGGCGGCTTACACAGTGAAACAAATAAGCGTACTGTTATGTTTTCGTTATTTACAGCATCGCCGGATCGTATTGTTGTCGATGGCGGCGGTGGCGTTGAGTTGCGCATTACTGATCGCGACCGACAGTCTGTTTACCGGTTTTATCAACGCCGTCGAAAGCAGCGTCAGCCGGCATCTGGGCGATATCATTCTTGAGGCCCCCTCTGGCAGAACCATCACCGAATACGACACACTCATCGATTCATTATGCGACGCCGACAGCATTGAATCGGCTACGGCGGTTCTCAGCAGTCAGGGATTGCTGCTATCGGCCCCCGGCAAGGTCAAGACGGCTCGTATCTGGGGCATTGAACTGCCGCGGCGGCTGGCCGTAACGCCACTGCATGAAGCATTGCTGTTCCAAAAAGACAAACCCGCCGAGCAGGTGGGCTTTGTGGTTCCAGACTCCCCGGACGCGATTGGTGGGATTGTGGGCATTGGCGTGCTGGCCCAACCGGATGAGGCGACAGATGCATATGATATGGATGCCGTCAAGGCGATGGTGGGGCAACGGATGGCATTGACGACCGGTTCGATGGTTCAGGATTGCACCAATACGGATAGCTCGCAACCTCGATTTTCACGCAAGGTCATTAAACTCAATTTAGTGGATGTCGCCAAAACCGGTGTCTATGAGTTCGACCAATCGTTTGTGATGTTGCCGATTGAGGAATTGTCCAAGACGCTCTATCCCGAAAAAGAAACCGTTGCCAATCTTATCCACATCCGCCTGACAGCGGGAGCAGACGAAGAAAAAGCGATGGCGGTTGTGCGGGGCGTTTGGCGCAGTTTTGCCGAGGATCGTTTTGACTGGTATGGCTTTGTTTCGGTTACTTCCGCCAAACAGCTGAACGCCCAACTTATTGCTGAATACAGGAAGCAAATGAATGTATTGCTGTTTATCTTCGGATTGGTTAGCGTGGGGATTATCCTGCTGGTCTTCTGTATTTTTTATCTGATTGTGATGACTCGACGAAAGGACATCGGCGTCCTTAAAAGTTGCGGCGTGTCCAGTGGATCCGTGGCGGGACTGTTTGTCCTGTTCGGCACAGTGGTCGGAGTGGTCGGTGCATTGGCAGGCGTTGGGTTGGGCTGGCTGATCATCGACAATATTAATGCAATTGAACAAGCCATCGCATCGGTGTTTGGCATTAAGCTCTGGAAGGCCAGCACCTATATGTTCACGCAGATTCCCAACACGATGCACTGGGGCTCGGTACTATGGATTACAGGGGCTGGAATTATCGCAGCGGCGGTTGGTTCATTGATTCCCGCAGTTGCCGCCGCACGCGTAAAACCGGTCGAAACATTACAATATGAATAAAAAAGAAACCGCAGATTACGCGGATTTCACGGATTAAAAAATAAAAAGGAAAATCAGTGTTAATCTGTGTCAAAAATATAAACTCTGAGACCTCTGTGTTCTCTGTGGCAAAGACAGGACAGCATATATGATCAAATGGTTATTAGCATGGCGGTACTTTTTCAAACGGCCGATCTCAATTCTGGCGGTCGTCGCGGTGGCGCTCTGCGTATTCATTGTGCTGGTGGTGATGACCGTAATGAACGGGTTGCTGCGCGACTTTAAGCAGAAAAATCACGATTATGCCGGCGACTGCATTATTGCATCCGATTCGCTGGTGGGGTTCGGTTATTATGAAGATTTTATGGATATTTTAAGAGAACAGCCCTATATCGAAGCCGTTTCACCGATGGCCAAAGGCGTGGGCCTAATACACCTAAAACAATATAAGTGGGACAACGGAATCGAAATCCACGGCATTGATCCGCTATTGCATTCACAGGTAACAAACTTTGCCAATACACTGCACTATCAAAAACAGACGCCGGGGAATGCGTTTAGTCCTCAGTATGCCCCGCAGTTGGATGGTTGTGTGACGGGTATTGATGTGATTCCGCTGGGCAGACGCAATTCCGACGGTACTTATTCATTTCATGACAAGCCGATGCAAATGGAACTGGTTATCAGCGTGTTTCCGCTGAATATGAAGGGTGGTCTGTTGCGTTCGCTGGATCTTGTTAGCACGAAGTCATTTTTCTACAGTGACGACAGCCATAGTGGTCTGGTCAGGGTCGATGGAGCGGTGGCTTATATCCCGTTGGAGCAGGCGCAAATATTGTGCGGTATGGATTCACCGATCAAGCGAATCAGTTCCCTGCATATCAAATTCACCGATGGCACTTCATTTTCATATTCAAAAGTTGCCAAAGTGAAGTTTCTTTGGGATGAGTTCGTCGTACAAAATGCCGACAAACCCGGCAGTGAACTGTTTGCCAATGTCCGGGTGCAAAGTTGGCAGGAGAACCGCCGCAGCATCATCGCGCCAATGGAAAAAGAACAGATCATGATGACGATGCTGTTTCTGATGCTTGGTGTCATTACGGTCTTTATCGTTTTCGTGGTGCTTTATATGACCATCAGCCACAAGAGCAAGGACATCGGCATTTTGAAAAGTATGGGTGCGCCGATGTCGAGTATTCTTGGGATATTTCTGTTATTCGCAATTTTTATCGCATTGATCGGATCACTAATCGGCAGTGTTTCAGGGTGGATATTCCTGTATAAAGTAAATGATCTTGAAGACTGGCTTTATGCACATCACGGCTGGCAATTGTGGGATCGCACAGTGTATGCCATCGGCGACATCCCCAATCAAGTCGAGCCGGAGGTACTGGCAATCATCGTGGGTTCGGCTGTGTTTGCCTGTATGATCGGTGCTTTGATTCCCGGTCTTCAGGCGGCCCGTAAAAAACCGGTTCAGAGTCTGCAAGTCAACCAATTATAGAGAGCGGCTATGGAAACAATTATCAAGGTACAAAATATTACAAAATCCTATAAGATGGGAAAGACCCGCTTGGAAGTGCTTCGCGGCATTGATCTGACGATTAAAAAGGGCGAATTTGTGGCCGTCATCGGTGCTTCCGGAAGCGGCAAGAGTACGCTTTTGCATATTCTCGGCGCATTGGATAGGCCGGACGGCGGTTCGGTCCATTATCAGAATCAGTGCTTGGACTGCCTGCGATGGGGAAAGTTGAACCATTTTAGGAACAAAACCGTCGGCTTTGTCTTTCAGTTCTATCACCTTTTAGATGAATTAACCGTGTTGGAAAACGCGATGGCCCCAGCGATGGCTTCGGTCAGTGCAGTGGGCTGGCTGGCCCTGAAGCCAAAAGTCAGGGAAAGGGCTTTCGGATTGCTGGAGCGGTTTGGCCTTAAGGACCGACTGAAGCACAAACCTTATGAGTTGTCCGGCGGTGAGCGGCAACGGGTCGCCATCGCTAGGGCGCTGATGAATGAGCCGCCGCTGCTTTTGGCGGATGAACCTACGGGAAACCTTGACTCTCAGACGGGATATGGTATCTTAGGGGCATTCAAGGAGCTCAATGCCGAAGGGCAAACAATTATTATGGTTACGCACGACGAGCGGATCGCGGCCCAGGCAGGTCGAACGATTCAGCTGACCGACGGCAAGGTGAAAGAGTCGTAACATATTAGCCATGTGCGATTCTGTTGTAAGAGTTCAAGCTTTAGCTTGGTAAAATAGGAGTTTGTTATGGGATTGAAAATCTGGTTAGGAGACGGTCTGGTTGACCAGCAGGATGCGGCGATTTCGGTATTTGATCATAGCTTTCTGTACGGTGACGGCGTCTTCGAGGGTATTCGCGTTTACAGCGGAAATATCTTTGAGCATCGGGCGCATCTGGTTCGCCTCTATGAATCGGCGAAAGTGCTTTGTCTGCCCGTCCCAATGGACATCGATGAAATGACGGCGGCTGTGGAGCAAACCGTCCGAGCCAATAATATCGCCGATGGTTACATTCGCTTGATTATCAGCCGGGGCATTGGTGATTTGGGGCTTGACCCGTTTTTATGCAAAGACGGCAAGGTGGTTATTATCGCCGATAATGTCCAACTCTACCCCGAAGCATTATACCAAAAAGGTATAAAGGTTGCCAGCGTCTCCAGTGTTCGCAACCATCCTCTGTCATGTCCGCCGCAGGTTAAGAGCTTGAACTACCTCAATAATATCATGGCCAAAATCGAGGCCAATCAGGCCGGTGCGGCTGAAGGGATTATGTACAACCATCTTGGCTTTGTGGCCGAAGCGACAGCCGACAATATCTTTATCATCAAAAACGGGGTTGTTTGTACGCCGCCGACACAGGCCGGGGCTTTGGACGGTATTATCCGCCGGGTTGTGATGGAACTGGCCGAAAAAGAAAACATAAAAGTTGTTGAGAAAGACCTGACGCGATTTGATTTATATGTTGCGGATGAAATGTTTTTGACGGGAACCGGTGCCGAGGTCATTGGCGTGGTCGAAATGGATGGTCGCGCAATCGGTGACGGTGTTCCCGGGGCGATTACGCATCAGTTAAGAGACTTATTCTTCAGCTATGCCCGCCCCTAATTTCGTCTCGACGAAAGAGACATCCATGGAATTGCAAGATGCTTATAAGCCAATCGAGATGGAACTGCTTGAAGTTCAGCAGAAAATTTTTGAACAGTTTCAGGATTCGGACGAGCAGCTTTCAACTGCTCTTCAAGTGCTTTCCGCTGGACAGGGAAAGATGCTCAGGCCGGCGATGATGCTGCTATCCGGCAGGCTCTTTTCAGAGATTCGCTCCAAACACATCGATCTTGCGGCGGTGATCGAATTGGTTCATGTCGCTTCGCTGCTTCACGATGATGTGATCGACAAGGCCCGGCTTCGACGCGGTCAGCCCAGTGCTAATGCCCTGTGGGGTAATACGGCGGCGGTGCTGCTGGGTGATTTTTTATTAAGCCGTGCGTTTATGCTTGCCGCCGCTTCCAAGTGCGATGATGCTGCGATAGTGTTGGGCCAGGCTGCTCAGGGCTTATGTGTCGGCGAGTTGAAACAAAATCTTCTCAAGGGGCGTTTGGATCTGATTGAGCAGGATTATTTCCAGATGACCGAAGCCAAAACTGCTGGTCTGTTTCGCTGCAGTTGCTTATTGGGGGCGATGGTTTCCGATGCCCCCAAAGATCAGCAGGAGGCTTTAGGCCGGTTTGGTTGCCAGTTTGGACTGGCCTTTCAGATAGCCGATGACCTCAGAGATATTTTGTCCAGTGAAAAGCGAGAGGGTAAAACACTGGGCACAGATTTCCTGCAGGAAAAGCTTACCCTGCCGGTGATCCATTGGATTAACCAAGACCGCAACCAGAAACAAATGCGTATGGAACAGGCGGCGGCGCTGAAGGATCCGGGGTGGTTGACGGAGCAAATGCAGCTTTCCGGGAGCATTGATTATGCCTTGGAGCAGGCGAAGTTGCGGATTGAAGAAGCGAAGCAATCATTGGTTCTGCTGCCTCCGACCCCCGTTAAAGAGGCCTTGCTGTCCTTTGCGGACCAAGTCGTCGCTGATATTATCTGAACGCTTAAAACAGCGCATAAAAAAGGCCGACAACAAATGCCGGCCTTTTTGTTTTTTACAGGTGGTGCCTTCTTAGAAACTTAGTGAATAAGAAATACCTGCCCAGAGTTCATCATTCTCATTGACAGTGTCTTCAAACGAACTCTGCCAGTAAATGGCCGGTACGAGTTTTCCGCCGATTGAAGGAACATCCAGAGCGGTCGAAAGACCAAACACCATGTGCGACCAGTCGTGATCGACGCCGTTTCCTTGGTATTTTGGAGCGACAGTTTGGCCGCCGGTTCCATCGTTGTAAACAATGTCCCAGGAGAAAGTCAGCGGTACTTCGGGGGCCTGATCAAAACCGAAGTCATAGGCAAAGCCCACTGCAAAAATACCGCCAGCTGCGCCGCTGTTGGCACCGCCGGATTTGGAGTTCCACATCTGATACCAAGCCGCACGAGGGGTAAAGCCATTGCCGACAATATTTGGCATGGAAACTTCCGCAAAGACTTCCTGCATATCTGCCTCTTTTGTGGATGTCTTAGTGAAGTCGTAATAACGCCATCCAACTTTGTAGTTGGTCTGATAAACATCTTCCAAGACAGCGTTGCTGTAAGCCAGTGTGTAGTCGAACTCAGTTAGTTCGTCGTTAATGCTTGCTCCGGCGTCATTTTCGCCACTGCCGACGGGGTATGACATCCAGACATTGGCACTGAAGCCATTCTCGAGTGCAAAGTCAACACTTGGCTGAATCGCACCGTGGCTGCCGTAGATATTGAAACCACGCCAGATGTACTTCGTAACATAGGTTACATCGACAGTCGTAGTCACACCGTCAATCGCTTGAGCGGGTTCCGTTGCAGGGGTGGCTTCTTCTGCGCCTGCTATCGCCACAACAGCAAACAGCAACATCGTTCCTACTAACAATTTCTTCATTTCTGATCTCCTAAAAATAAAATCCCATTTTCATTCCTTTGCGCGGGTTCCTTACCGCTTACATTTGAACAATGATATACAGTCTTATGTCGGCAATTTCAAGAAAAATACAAAAGTTTTTGGGTTGTTTTTAATAAAAGTTCTTTGCTTAAATCCTCAGTATTAAGCGGAGTAAGGGAAGTTTGAATGAGGATTCAGCCCTTTTTTGTCCAGCTTGAAAAAAGGGTTTTTACAGGAAATAAGGGCTATTTTATCGGTTCCGGCTGGAACAGTTTCTTGGCTTGGCCAACCAGATAGAAACTGCCTGCAACGCAAATAAGATCTTCTTTAGAAACAGCGCTGCTGGCCATGCGAATAGCTTCTTTCAGTGAGAGCGTTGTCTGGCACATTTTCCCGCACAGTTCCGTGTACATCTCCGCGAGGTCTGAGGGGAAGACTGCCTTGGGGGAATTTGAACGCGTAAAGATGACTTTGTCCGCGCCATACTGTAGTTCGGCCAGCATGCCTCGCACATCCTTATCATTGTTGCACCCGAAGATAACAATGATGGAATCGTAAGGAACATGTTGTCCAATGGCCCCAATCAGCGCCCGGATGCTGGCGGCGTTATGGGCGGCATCCACGAGAATGCGGGGATCGGTGCTCACTATTTCCATTCGGCCGGCCAGTTTAACTTCACTTAGCCCCGAAATGGATTTTTGGTCATCAAAAGTGTATCCCTGATTTTTTAGTGTATCCAGCATCGCCAAAGCCAGACCGCAATTAATCGCCTGGTGTTCGCCCGGAAGCGGAACTCGCAAGTGCTCAAAGCGACTGCTGTCGGTGGTCAGGCAGAGTCGCGTATGGGGACCGTCTTCACGCGATGATTCAAATCGGTATGAAAAATCAATATCTTTTCCTGTGACAGCCAGCGGAGCTTTCTGGGAACAGGCCAGCTTCTTGAGAATTCGCATGGCTTCCGGTTCCTGGGATACGGTAATGACAGGAACACCCTTTTTAATGACGCCTGCTTTTTCTTTGGTAATACTGTCAAGCGTTGGCCCCAGAAGGTTCTGGTGGTCAATACTGATCGATGTGATGCCGACGAGTTCCGGTTCAATCACATTGGTGCTGTCTAACCGGCCGCCAAGCCCTGTTTCGATAATTGCCAGATCTACTTCTTTGTCTACAAAATGCATGAAGGCCAGAACTGTCATGATCTCAAAAAAGCTTGGCCCATTGTCCTTTGAAAGCATTTTTTCGATTACGGGATGGACGCGGTTCATCAGGCCCAGCATCATTTTTTTGTTGATCATTTCAGAGTTGACCGCAATACGCTCATGCAGCGTTGTCACATGCGGTGAGGTGTAAAGGCCTACGCTATACCCATTAGCTTCTACCATCTTACCTAGCATGGTGGCGGTCGACCCCTTGCCCTTTGTTCCTGCGATATGGATAGTCTTTATCTTTTTGTGCGGATTCCCAAGAGCCTTGAGGAATTTATCCATACGATCCAGGCTAAAGGTGGTGACATTATAGCGCACCTTCCGCTGCCTCTCGTAATCCGTCCGATCAAGCAGGTATCGAATTGCCTGTTGGTAAGTGCGAAACGCCCTCGCGGGGCGTTTGACCTTTGAAACGGAAGCGGCAGAGGGTTTCTTTTTGCTCGTTTTCTTAAGCGTCTTTTTCCCTGTACTTTTCTTTGTTGTCATAAGTATCCAGACAGTAACAGAATATGAATACAAAGTCAACAAGGTTCCCTAGTTTTTTGCCCAAAAACGGCCATAAAGGGACCTGTTGCATGAACTTAACCCCTGTTCTAGTTTGGGCTTAAAGTATTTATAGCTGAATCCAAACTTAAATTTTTTCTCGGCTATTTAATAAGAATAACTACTTATTTCATAAGCACATCTTTCTGTGGAATGGCAGTTGGTGTCCGGTTTTGTTGTTAAGTAATCAATTTTTTGCTTGAAAAATAGCAGATTCGACCTATAACTTAAGGCATCGTAGAGGTTCAGCTATTTTAGTGCAGCCCAATCGTCAAGATGGGGATGTCAGCGTACTCTTTTGTTGCGGGGTCGCTCTCTAATGCTAATTAAAATGTAGATATGGCTTTGTGGAAAGGAAGCAAGATGAATTACTCCCAAGAATGGCTGTTTTGTGTTGCCTGTAGTTTTTTAGTAAGCGTTGTGCCCATTTCTCACGCCTCGGTCTCTGTGATCCCAGCTCCCGTCCGAATGGAACTCCAGAACGGAACCTTTTTACTGACTCCGGATACGAAAATCATTGTCGATGCCCAGACAACAGAACTTGGGGGGCAATTGAAGGAAATGCTTTCGCCGGCGACGGGCTATTCTTTGGGCGTAGTAGATGCGTCCGACTTATCAAATAACGCGATCTATCTGAAGTTGGATTCGGCTTTAAAGGATCTTGGCGAGGAAGGGTATCGTCTTGCTGTGACCGAAAAAAATGTGACCCTCAAAGCGACGGGAAAAGCCGGTATCTTTTATGGAATGCAGACATTGCGTCAGTTACTGCCAACCGAAATCTTTAAACAGGTCCCGGTTGAGTGCATTGATTGGCGAATTCGGTGTGTTACCATTGAAGATATGCCCCGTTTTCAATGGCGAGGGATGCATCTGGATGTCTGCCGCCATTTCATGCCGAAAGAATTTGTCAAAAAGTATATTGATTTGATGGCGATTCATAAAATGAATATCTTCCACTGGCACCTGACGGAAGATCAGGGCTGGCGGATCGAGATCAAAAAGTACCCCAAACTGACGGAAGTAGGGGCTTGGCGAGAAGAAACCGTCATTGGGAGGAATTCCGGGAAATATGACGGCAAACGACATGGTGGTTTTTATACACAGGATGATGTTCGCGAGATCGTGGAGTATGCCCGACAGCGGTATGTAACCGTCGTTCCCGAAATCGAGATGCCCGGACACAGTCTTGCGGCACTGGCGGCGTATCCCGAGTTTTCCTGCACCGGCGGGCCTTTTAAAGTGCGGACGAAATGGGGGGTCGAACCGGATGTCTACTGTGCGGGTAATGATAAAACGATTGAGTTTTTGCAGGATATTCTAACCGAGGTTTTAGCACTATTTCCTAGCGAGTTTATCCATATCGGCGGCGATGAGTGCCCGAAAAAACGCTGGGAAACCTGCCCCAAATGTCAGGCGAGGATCAAGGCCGAGGGACTCAAAGACGAACATGAATTGCAAAGCTGGTTTATCCGGCAAATGGACACTTTTTTGGCTGAACGTGGCAGACGGTTGGTTGGCTGGGATGAGATTCTCGAAGGGGGCTTGGCACAGGGTGCCGCCGTCATGTCCTGGAGAGGGGAAGCGGGAGGCATTGCTGCCGCTCAGGCCGGTCATGATGTGATCATGGCTTCGAACGCTTATACCTATTTCGATTACTGTCAGGCTGCCGACCTAAAAGAAGAGCCGCTGTCGATTGGGCATTTTTTGCCGTTGGAAAAAGTTTATAGCTTCAATCCCGTTCCCGCCGTGTTGACGGCAGAACAGGCCAAACATATTCTCGGTGCCCAGGGTCAGCTGTGGACGGAGTATATGCCCAGCAGCGAGCATGTTGAGTATATGGCCTATCCGCGAGCGTGTGCGTTGGCCGAGGTGGTTTGGACGCCGCTTGAGGACAAGGATTATAAGAAATTCCAGACGCGCCTGGAAACCCACACGCAGCGGCTTGAAAATCTGGGGGTTAATTTTCGTAAGTAGAACCGAAATCATATGATTAGAAAACTGTTTCGCCGCACAGGAACGAAAAATTTTAATCGTGGGCGGTATAAAATAAGAAAAAACGGACTTAAATAGAGAGAGACAAGAAAATGAGCAGACTGAACAAAATTGATGATTTGAGCATACAAACAATCCGCTTCCTTTCGATGGAAGGGGTCCAGGCGGCCAAATCGGGGCATCCCGGGATGCCGATGGGAATGGCCGCGGCGGCGTATGCTTTATGGCAGCGGCATCTGAAATTTGATCCAAGCGATCCTGACTGGATCAATCGTGACCGTTTTGTCCTGTCGGCCGGCCACGGAAGCATGTTGCTTTATTCATTGCTGCACCTGTTTGGCTACGATTTGTCTCTGGATGAGTTGAAGAACTTCCGCCAGTGGGGCAGCAAGACCCCCGGTCACCCCGAATACGGACATACCCCCGGCGTGGAAGTAACCACCGGCCCGCTGGGGCAGGGCATTGCCAACGCCGTTGGCATGGCCATCTCGCAGAAATACCTGGCTAATCGCTACAACAAAAAAGACTTCCCTATTTTCGATTATAATGTCTATACCATCTGCGGTGACGGTTGCCTGCAGGAAGGTGTCAGTGGCGAGGCCAGCAGTTTGGCTGGACATCTGGGCCTGGATAACTTGGTCGTTGTCTATGACGACAACCATATCACGATTGACGGCAATACCGAACTGTCATTCAGCGAAGATGTTGCCAAGCGCTACGAAGCATACGGCTGGAACGTCATTGAGTTAGGCGGAGACGGAAACGATATCGACGCACTGACCGAAGCCATCCAACAGGCGCAGCAGCAGACAAAAGCACCTACGCTGGTTAAGTTCCGTTCACACATCGGATTCGGCAGTCCAAACTTCCAGGACACCCACACCGCACATGGCGCTCCGTTGGGTGATGACGAGATCAAACTAATCAAGAAAAATGCTGGTTGGGATCCGGACAAGAAATTTGTCGTTCCCGCAGAGGTCGCGGTCCATACCGGAGCGGCCAAAGAAAAAGGTGCCAAACTCAGTGCCGAATACAAAACACTTCTGGATGCGTATGCCAAGGCCTATCCCGAACTGGCAGTAGAATTGAACGATGCCATTGCCGGTGAGGTTACGATTGATGACGGTGCATTGCCCGTGTTTGATCCCGAAAAGCCATTGGCCACTCGTGCCGCTTCCGGCAAAACGCTGGCGGCTCTGATGCCGTCGATGCCGTTGGTTTTGGGCGGCTCAGCGGACCTGACGCCGTCGAACAACACCCATTTCCCGGGTGCCGAGGACTTCCAAAAAGATAATCCTGGCGGTCGGTATATTCGTTACGGCGTGCGTGAACACGGCATGGCGGCGGTGATGAACGGCATTTCAGCCGGCAAACTCCTTCGACCTTATGCAGGTACTTTCCTTGTTTTTGCGGATTATATGCGTGGTTCGATTCGCGTGGCGGCATTGGCAAAATACCCAACGATCTTTGTCTTTACGCATGACAGCATCGGCGTAGGCGAAGACGGCCCGACGCACCAACCGGTCGAGACCGTGGCTTCGCTTCGCATACTGCCCAATCTGCTCGTATTCCGCCCGGCCGATGCCAACGAAACAGTGCTCATGTGGAAATATATGCTCGAACACAACGATGCGCCTTGTGCGACGGCCTTGACACGGCAGAACTTGCCGATATTGGATCCGGCCAAGTATCCGCAAATGAAGAAAAACTTCAACAAGGGTGCTTATGTACTGGTTCCACAGGATAAGCCGGATGTGCTGCTGCTGGCAACGGGCTCAGAAGTGTCGCTGGCGATGGAAGCCGCCGAAAAGCTCGCCGCCGACGGTACAAAGGCACAGGTTGTTTCGATGCCGTGCTGGAAGCTGTTTGAGCGTCAGGACGCGGCGTATAAGGAAAGTGTAATTCCTGCATCCGTCCAGGCCCGTGTCGGTGTCGAAGCGGGTGTGGACGCCGGTTGGTGGAAATACCTCGGCACAGACGGTGAATTTGTCGGTATGAACTCCTTTGGCGCCTCCGCCCCCGGTGGTACATGCTTCAAGAAATTCGGCATCACCACAGAAGCTGTCATCGCCGCCGCAAAAAAGTCGATGGCAAAATAAAAGTGTGGGTGGCACGGTCAAGCTATGCTTGGCCGTGGAGATACCCAATGGGAATTTGAATATCCCCCAAGACCCCGGCTTCAAAAAACCGGGGTCTTGCTTTTTGCGCAGAATGCCACAAATAAAAGGATGGACTTTCTCTGGCTATTCGGAGTAAAATAAACGGATCATGAAAGCAGGTGCTGAAAACATACGGGATATCGAGGCGTTCATCAACACGGGCGCCGAACTGGCCCAAGCTCGCGAAGACGGCGTTGACTTGTGGGCATTGTGGCACAATCTCCAACGAACGCCCGCCGAGCGACTCCACCGCCATCAAATCGCACTGGAAATGCTGCGCAAATTACGGAAAGCAAAGACACTATGAATGGAACATACATTGATTTGCTGGCTCGTCTGGTCAAGGCCCAAGTTCGATTCGTTCTGATCGGGGGGTATGCGTGCATTGTTCACGGAGGAACGCAGACGACAGAGGATATTGATGTTTGCTGTGATTTCACTCCGGATAATCTGCTTCGCCTCCAACAGGCCCTTTCCGATTTGAGTCCGGTCCATCGGATGACACCCAAACGGCTGCCGTTGTCATTGACGGCCGAAAATTGCCAAAATCTCAACAATTTGTATTTGGATACGGATTTGGGGCAGTTGGATTGTGTCAGCATCGTAC
>JAGGWF010000042.1 GCA_021157685.1 Planctomycetota bacterium
AACTCCTCGAAATTGCGAGGGTAATCAATACCTGCTACGGGTGCTGAATGCTCTTTCATACCCAACATACTACATATAGTATCCACTTGCGTCAAGTGGATACCCCCCTTTCATCATTTTGATGCTGTCTGTTCTGAAAAAAGAAGGCACTAAAATTGAGCCGATGTTTACATTTGAGATTGAGCTCAATTTATGCGACAATCAGGATTGGATGTATGTTGTTTACCGAGAAAAGGCGACTCTTGCGGAGTTCTATGACCGGGCAGGTCCATATCCAGCCCGTTTGGGCAGGCAAGACCTCGACTTTTTTGCAGATCATAATAGTTTTTTCGATTTTGATCGGTCCCGAAACCGCTCGCTGGATAACCGTCTGGCCTGCCATAAGCGTTGCGATCTGTTGGTTGACGGAGTTTTGTGCGATGGTAGCAACTTTTGTTTACATTTACCGAGGAATTCGGTATATTGACGTATTCGGCAGCACTGAAAAAATAATCCCTGAACCATTTGGATAACAAAAAATGAGCCAATTTAGCGAAATACCTGAAATTCTTGAAGACCTCAAACAAGGTCAAATGATCGTCTTGGTTGATGATGAAGATCGCGAAAATGAGGGCGATCTGGTCTGTGCGGCGGAGTTGGTTACGCCAGAAATAATCAATTTTATGGCCACCCACGGCCGCGGGATGATTTGTATGCCCATCACCGAAGAGCGTTGTGACCAACTGAACCTGCACCCACAGAGTATGGAAAATACAGCGCGTCTGGGAACGGGCTTTACGGTGACGATTGACGCCCGAGAGGGGGTTACAACCGGTATTAGCGCTGCGGATCGGTCCCATACTATCCGCGTTGCGGTTGACCCTGAAATTAAACCCGCAGGTCTGGCTCGCCCAGGGCACGTCTTTCCGCTTCGGGCTCGTGATGGAGGCGTTCTTGTTCGCGCCGGTCAGACCGAAGGTGCTGTTGATCTGATGAAAGCGGCCGGTCTTCAACCCGCCGGAGTGATTTGTGAGATTATGAACGATGACGGGACGATGGCCCGGCTTGATGAACTGGATATTTATTGCCGCAAGCACAATCTCAAGATGACCTCAACCGCCAAACTCATTGAATATCGGCTTCAGCGAGAGCAGCACATTCACCGCATTCAGAATATCAATTTACCGACTGATTATGGCGAGTTTAAGCTGATTGGTTACGAAAGCCCCGGTTCGACAGAGCCGCACCTAGCGTTGTGCAAGGGGGGGATTGGTGATTTAGATGAAAACGGCGTCGTTATCGAGCATGACAAATCGGTTCTGGTTCGTGTGCATTCTGAGTGTATGACCGGCGACCTCTTTCATTCCCAGCGATGTGAATGCGGCTATCAACTGATAACAGCGATGGAAATGATCGAAAAAGAGGGGATTGGCGCCCTGATTTACCTGCGTCAGGAAGGGCGAGGGATCGGTCTGGCAAATAAACTGCACGCCTATAAGTTGCAGGAACAGGGTCTTGATACATACGATGCGAATTTGGAGTTGGGTTTTCAGGCAGACAAGCGGGATTATGGTCTTGGGGCTCAAATTTGCCGAGATCTGGGTTTAAGCAATATTCGTATTCTGACTAATAATCCGAAAAAAGTATCGCGGCTGGAAGTGTATGGCATCCGGATCATTGAGCAGATTTCGATCCAGGCCAAGCCCAGTAAACACAATCGTAAATACCTGCAAACAAAAAAAGCTCGTTTTGGACATCTCCTGGATGAAGATCTTTAGAAAAATCCTTTTTGCATGGGGTCAGTTCTCTATTGGATTCTTGTGTTTACCAGCGGCGATAATTGGGCTTGTTGGCTGCGAAACGGCGAAAGGCCCCATACACGCTGTTACTCAATGTGGAGAAAATGTATCCATTGAGCAGATACACATTTCGGCATTGACAGAGTTTGTTACCGATCCTGCCCTCCCGGATAAGGTTCAACTAAAGGTGCTTCTCGAGATTTTTAATGCGTCTGATCCCCCGGTCCCTGTCCCCTGCATCCTCCGCTTTGAGCTTTATGAATTTCATTCTGTCTCGTCGGATCCTCGTGGAAAGCGGTTAGTGATCTGGCCAGAGCAGGATTTGAGTAATGCCGAAAATGCCAATGAGCATTGGAAAGATTTGCTGCGGGGACACGAATTTTATTTGCCCCTTGATTTTATGCCCCGGCGGGACAAGAAATATGTTTTGGAAGCAACCTGTTTTGCGGATCAGAAGCGGCATAATGATCTGTTCAAAGTGGAATTTTCAGCCGTAAAAGATTAAGCAAAATTGGGAAAAAAGCGTGTCATATTTTCATAAGCATACGGATAACATAAGCTTAGATGATTCGACGCTGGTTCGTCGGTGTCAGCGGGGCGATTCGGATGCTATGTCGTGCCTGATTGTCAAGTATCAGGACAGGGTATATAATATAATTCTAAAAATTTGTCAAAATCATGACGATGCGGCGGAACTTACACAGGATACATTTGTCAAAGTACTAGAGAACATAAGTTCGTTCCGCGGTAAGAGCAGCTTTTATACATGGCTGTTTCGCGTGGCGGTGAACCATACGCTGAACTATTGCAAAAGGCGTTTCAAACTGTCACCGGTGTCTCTGGATGCGGAAAATGATCAGTTTGAAGAAGGCAAAGGAAAACTTGCGGCGGTGCTGGCAGACCCGAACGGTGTGGATCCGGCGGTGGTTGCTCAGCAAAAGGAACTGTCGCTGATTATTGTAAACTTGATAGGCCAGTTGCAGCAGGAGCATCGAGTGGTTCTGGTGTTGCGGGACATTGAGCAAATGAGTTATGCCGAAATTGCCGAAGTGCTTCGAATTGAGACTGGAACTGTCAAAAGCCGGCTCAGCCGTGCACGCACGAAGTTACGCGAATTACTGGAAACGGTACTGACATGAATGAAAATCACAAAATCGAGATCGAAGAACTGTTGAATGATCTGGCTGATGATCAGGCCACTGATCGTCAGGAAACGGAATTCAAACGACTGGCCAAACATGATCCGGCTCTTGTCGATCAGCTTGAAGCGATGCGTCGGCAAAAAGAACTTCTCAATGCACTGCCGATTGAATCCGCACCCGCGTCTTTGGCTGAAGAGGTTAGATCGGCGCTGGAACGGAAGCTGATCCTCGGTGATGTTGCCGAATCAGAGCGGACTCTTGCGGGTGCGAGCCATTTGCTGTTGCGCCGCATTCTGACAATCGCGGCGATGTTGCTTCTGCCGCTTGGCTTGTTGTCGTTTGTTGTTTATGAGATATTAAAGCCAGCGTTGGTTGGCTCTGCGGTCTATGTTTCAACCAATGAAACCTTGGCTCAGGAGGGGCAGGAGAACTTAGCGGCTGTGACACCTGTACCTGACAGAGATCTCCCCTTTGACGGCATTCTGACTTTCAAGACGGACCGGCAGGTAGCGGTTAGCAGTTATGTCGAAAAAATGGTCTTTGATCAAGGTCTGATCAATTTTACAGTACCGAGTCGAATGGCGGATGTGATGACCTATCAAATTACCGCTCCTCCGGAAAAGATCACCACGCTGATTGTCTCCCTTGGGAAAGTTTGGTCCCATTGTCGGGCCGTTACGCTGAGTATTGCAGATAGTTCCGGTGGCAATGTGATTGAGATTCCATATGTGCAGACCGAACAGATCGCAGTGCTTGCAGCCGAGGATAACAGGGAAATGCTTAACCATCTGGCAGGTCAGTACGCCCGGGCAAATGAAAGGAAAGATACCCTGTTTGCCAAAGAAGAGGCCACCGGACCGCGGGACATTGGCCTTGACGGTTACCCGCGATTAGCCATGCCGATTCTGACTGGAAATAACGACTCGACCCCCAGAGCAATTGATTCATCGCAACCTACGGTACGATTACGAATCCATATTAAACAAAGTGCCGAATAAACTGCAATCGCGCAGTGTTGGTAATGGAACGGCCGCAAAAAGGAGAACGGATGCTGACAACTGAAAACACCTGTTTGGTTATCATCGATATACAGGAAAAACTTTTGCCTGTGATGGCCGCTCCCGAGCAGGTTGTTAAGAATACAAGTGTTCTGATACAAATTGCCAAGGCCCTCAATATCCCCATCCTCTGGTGCCAGCAGGTCTCCAAGGCCTTGGGCCCGACAGTAGGGGAGTTGACCCCGTTGCTGATTGGCGTTGAGCCAATTGATAAATCAACTTTCAGTTGTTGCGGCGAAGAGGCGTTTCTTGCAAAGATTGACAAATTAAAGGCAAGATCTGTGATCGTGTGCGGCATTGAGTCGCATGTCTGCGTTTTTCAGACGGCCAGGGATCTCATTCAGTACGGGCTGTATGTCCATGTGGTGGCCGATGCGGTTTCTTCACGAACCAACGAGAACAAGACCATCGGGATCAATCGCATGGAAAAAGAAGGGGCCGTGATCACCTCAACGGAAATACTGCTGTTCGAATTGCTGCGGGATGCCAAACACGAAAAGTTCCGCGAACTGACAAAACTGATAAAGTAGCTAAGATCCAACAGGGGAGTCGCGGGTTATTTCAAGTTTTTTTTTGAGTTTTTTTCTGATTTGGTGGTCGGTTTACTGTCGGTTTTCTTAGTTTCCTTTTTGCTGTCGGCCTTGGTGTCGCTGGCTGACTTCTTTTCACTTTCAGCGCCTTTTTTGTAGCTGTCGCTGCGGTAGTCGGTTTCGTAGAAGCCGTTGCCTTTGAAGATTATCCCGGCGCCGATGCCCATTAGCCGTTTGAGTTTCAATTTGCCGCATTTGGGGCATTTCTTCTTCGGCGAAGCGGTAATCGACTGAAACGATTCGGTCAAATGGCCACAATGGCTACATTTATATTCGTAGGTTGGCATGATTTAAGATTCCTGCTTATCATTTTCTTCTTCGGCCGCTTCTGTAGTTTCCTCTGCGGGCTTTTCTTCTTCGATCTTATTAACAATGACCTTGCTCGGACGCAATACCTGCTCGCCGATCATATACCCGGCCTGATAGACCTCCAGGACCGTATCGTCCTCTTTGTCGGGTTCACTTCGTCGCATCATTGCTTCGTGCAGATTCGGGTCGAACGGCTGGTCCAGTGCGTCAATTCGTTTGACGCCATGTGCTTTCAATGCGTCCAGCATGTGATCGAAGACCAGTTGGATTCCCTTGATGATATTATCGAGGCCTTCTTCGCCCTGAGCATCGGAAGCGTGTGAAAGGGCATGCTCGAAGTTGTCAACCACCGGCAGCAGCGAACGCAAGACGGCCTTTTTCTCATACGCCACCGAGTCAGCGATCTGCTTGGGAGCGCGTTTCTGGAAATTGGCATAGTCGGCGCTGACTCGCTGAAGCTGTTCAAACAACTCCTGCTTTTCGGTCGTTAACTCGTCGATTTGCTTTTCCAGCTTTTCGATTTTTTTATTCACTTTTTTTGAAATTTTCTCAGCCATGATATCTATTGCCTTCTGCCTACTGCCTTATTTGTTATTAAAGTGTTTCTTGATCTTATCAAAAAAAGTTTTGCTCTCAGCGTTCACGTCCACTTTTTCCGTTTCAGCATACTCTCGCAGCAATTCGGTTTGTTTCTCCGATAGCTTTTTCGGGATCGCCACCGACAACTGCACCAACAAGTCGCCTTGCTGCCGGGTTCGTATTTCCGGCAGTCCCTGACCGCGGATGCGAAGGATGCTACCGTGCTGACTGCCTGTGGGAATCTTTAACTGTTTGGTTCCCTCCAGCGTGGGCACATCGATCATTGCACCCAAGGTCATCTGGGTGAAACTCAGCGGCACGGTTACGACCAGATTGGCCCCGTCCCGCATCAGGAACGGATGTGCTGTGATCCGCACATAGCAGTACAAATCGCCGCGAGGCCCGCCCATCTTGCCCGGTTCACCTTCGCCGGTAACGCGAACTCCCTGACCTTCATGCACACCGGCTGGAATCTTAACGCTCAGTTTTCGTTTCTTTGGAACCTGTCCTTTACCGCGGCACTTCTTACACGGATCGGTGATGACCTGTCCGGTTCCCCGGCATTGCGGGCATGTTGAGACCATTTGGAAAAATCCGCCCATGCCGCCTCGTTGGACTTGTCCATTGCCGCCGCAGGTGCCGCATTTGCTGGGCTGTTTGCCTTTGGCGACGCCGGTTCCCGTGCATTCGCTGCAGGTGTCCTGTCGCGTAAACTCGATGGTTTTTTCGGTCCCGGTGGCGACCTCTTCCAGTGTCAGTTGCACGAGTGTTTCCAGGTCGTAGCCACGGCTGGCCCGTCGCTGTCCACCTCGTGCACTGCGGCGACCGCCGCCAAAGATGTCACCGAATATGTCACCGAAAATATCACCGATATCGTTGACATTCATGTGTGAATAGTCATGGATGCCGGAACCGCGCAATCCATCATGGCCGAATTGGTCATAGCGTTGGCGTTTTTCTGTGTCGCTGAGGACTTCATATGCCTCGGCACATTCTTTGAATTTCGCTTCCGCTTCTTTGTTGCCGGGGTTTTTGTCCGGGTGGTACCTAATGGCCAGTTGGCGATACTTGCGCTTGATATCGCTAGCAGAGGCGCCTTTTTGTACTCCTAGAACTTCGTAATAATCCCGTTTGGCCATGAACAATCCTTTTCAGGGGTAATAAAACCGAACCACGAATCAACACGAATACACACTAATTATTTTTTAGACAGGATTACAGGATTGAAAAAAACATTTTCTATATTTTCCTTGCGACTCTCGCACCTTTAGCGGCTTTTGTGTTTATTCGTAGTTCCTTTTTTACGAACCATGATAAAAATAACAGCGCCGAGTTCTTACAAAGACCCCGACGCTGTTTATAAATTACTTACAATATGGCGCCGGTGGCAGCGTTTTCGGCCTTGTCGTCTTTCAGGTCGGTGATGACAACATTGGTCGTCAGCATCAGTCCTGAAACCGAAGTAGCGTTCTGCAATGCTGTTCGGGCAACCTTGGCCGGGTCGATGATGCCCGCTTTGAGCATATCGACATATTCGCCGGTGTTGGCATCGAAGCCGACATTGCCGGTCTTTTCGAGCAGTTCAGCAACTACAACATCACCTTCGCCGCCGCCGTTTTCGACGATCTGACGGGTGGGGGCCTTCAGGGCGTTGACGAGGATATCGAAACCAATTTTCTCGTCACCCTTGGCCTTGCTGCGTGCCTTGGTTACCTCTGCAATCGCCCGCAGATAGATCGTTCCGCCGCCGGGAATGATGCCTTCTTCGGCCGCCGCCTTGGTGGCGTGCAGTGCATCGTCCAGCAGGTCCTTGCGTTCTTTCATCTCGGCTTCGGTCACCGCACCGGCTTTGATGACGGCGACGCCGCCGGTTAGCTTGGCTAAGCGTTCCTGCAGTTTTTCGCGGTCATAATCGCTGGTGGTCTTTTCGATCTGGTTGCGAATTTGGTCGCAACGGGCCTTGATATCTTTCTTCTTGCCGGCGCCTTCGATGATCGTGGTGTTGTCCTTACCGGCAATCAGTTTCTTGGCCTTGCCAAGCTGGCTTAATTCCACGCCTTCGAGCTTGACGCCGAGGTCTTCGGTAATGACCTGTCCACCGGTCAGCGTAGCAATGTCTTCCATCATGGCCTTGCGGCGGTCGCCAAAACCGGGCGCCTTGACCGCACAAACCTTTAACACACCCTGCAAACGGTTGATAACCAGTGCCGCCAATGCTTCGCCTTCAACATCTTCGGCGATAATCATCAGTTCCGAACCGGTCTGGGCTACCTTTTCCAGCAGCGGCAGCATTTCACGCAGGTTCGAGATTTTCTTTTCATGCAGCAGAATGTAGGCATCTTCCTGAACCGCTTCCAGTGCCTCGGGATTGGTCATGAAGTAGGGCGACAGATAGCCCTTATCAAACTGCATGCCTTCGACGACCTGCAACTCGGTTTCCATGCCCTTGCCTTCTTCGACTTCGATTACGCCTTCTTCGCCGACTTTGTCCATTGCTTCAGCAAGTTTTTCGCCGACTTCTGGAGTGTTATTAGCACTGATGGTGCCAACCTTGGCGATATCGTCGTGACCCTTACACTTCTTCGCGGATGTGGCGATGAAATCGGTTGCAACCGCAGTGGCTTTGTTGATGCCGCGCTGGATCGCTACCGGATTAACGCCGGCGGTGACGAACTTGAGGCCTTCGCTGTAGATCGCCTCGGCCAGAACGGTCGCGGTGGTGGTTCCGTCGCCAACGACATCACTGGTCTTGCTGGCAACTTGATTGACCATCTTGGCACCGATATTCTTGAACGGATCGGGCAGTTCGATTTCTTTACTGACGGACACGCCGTCTTTGGTTACTTTCGGTGAGCCGAAGCTCTTATGCAGCAGCACATTCCGTCCGGTTGGTCCCATTGTGACCTTGACTGCCGCGGCGAGCTGGCTGAGGCCGTCTTTCAGTTCGGCCCGTGCTGTTTCCTGAAACATCATTTGTTTTGCCATGGATCTATCTCCACTATCTTTTCAGATCGTTATTGTTTAACTATTCGACGATGCCCAGGATCTCGCTTTCGCGGAAGATCTTGTACTCGGTGCCGTCCACTTCAACATCCGTGCCGCCGTACTTGCTGTACAGAACCACATCTTTTTTCTTCACGCTCATTGTGGCGCGATTGCCGCTGTCGAGCATTTTGCCCGGGCCGACGGATATGACAGTTCCCATCAGCGGTTTTTCCTTGGCACTGTCCGGCAGAACGATGCCGCCAGCGGTCTTCTCTTCGGCTTCCTGTGGTCTAACAACAATCCGATCTTCCATTGGTATAAGCTTCATAAGGTTACTCTCCTGTATTTTCGTTTCAAGTTTCTCTGGTTTCGTGGCACGGCCATCTTGGCCGTGATGGGTGGGCTTTAAGCCCATACTATCTTAACCATTCACGGGCTCCGAAGCCCGTGCTACTTTACATCATTCCCATGCCGGGCATTCCACCACCCATGCCGCCCATACCGGGCATTCCGCCGCCCATACCGCCGCCACCCATGGCAGCAGCTGCGGCTGCGGGGTCTTCGTCGGTGGGTTGTTCGGTAACAATGCAATCGGTTGTCAGCAGCAGACCCGCAACGGATGCGGCGTTTTGCAGGGCGATTCGAGTCACCTTGACCGGATCGATAACGCCGGCTTCGATCAGGTCTTCGTAAGTGTCCTTGTCGGCGTTATAGCCGAATCCGTCTTTACCCTGTGCGACCTTGTTGACCACGATGTTTCCAACAGCGCCGGCGTTATCTGCGATAGAGAAGCAGGGCGTCCGCAGGGCATTAGCCACGATTTTAGCACCAGTGGCTTCGTCGCCTTTGAGCTTGAGCTTATTAACCGCGTCGATGCAGCGAACCAGAGCGACTCCGCCGCCAGCGACGATGCCTTCTTCGATGGCCGCACGGGTTGCATGCAGGGCGTCTTCAATACGGGCTTTCTTTTCTTTCATCTCGACTTCACTGCCAGCGCCAACATTGATCTGTGCAACGCCGCCAGTTAGCTTAGCCAGCCGTTCCTGCAACTTTTCACGATCGTAATCGCTGGTGGTACTGTCGATCTCGGTGCGGATCTGGCCGATACGACCTTTGATGTCCGCTTCGCTGCCGATGCCTTCAACGATGATTGTGTTGTCGTTGTCGATGGTGATCTTTTTGGCCTGTCCAAGCTGCGACAGTTTGACCTTGTCCAGTTCGATGCCGAGATCCTTGAAGATCGGCTGTGCGCCGGTCAAGATGGCGACATCTTCGAGCATGGCCTTGCGGCGGTCACCATAACCTGGCGCCTTGACCGCACAGACATCTATAATTCCGCGGAGCTTATTGACGACCAGTGTCGCCAGGGCTTCGCCTTCGACATCTTCAGCAATAATCAACAGCGGGCGTTTGGCCTTGGAGGCCGCTTCCAGCAGGGGGATGATCTTCTGGACATTGCTGATCTTATCTTCATAGATGAGGATGTACGGTTTGGTCAGTTCGCAGGTCATCGCGTCCTGATCAGTTACGAAATGCGGCGACAGATAGCCGCGGTCAAACTGCATTCCCTCGACATACTCGACCGTCGTGTCCAAACTTTTGCCTTCTTCGATGGTAATGACGCCGTCTTTACCGACACGCATAAAGGCATCGGCCATCTTCTTGCCGATTTCGGTGTCGTTGTTGGCACTGATTGCGGCGATGTTGATGACATCATCCTTTTTAGTGATATCGACGGGCTTGGCCAGCTTGACGAGTTGTTCGGTCGCTGCGGCCACGGCCTTTTGCATTCCACGGTTCAGGCTCATCGCGTCTGCACCGGCGGCGAGGTTCTTGAATGCTTCACGGAACAGTGCCTCAGTCAGTACGGTTGCGGTGGTCGTTCCGTCACCGGCGATCTTGGATGTCTTGCTGGCCGCTTCTTTGACCAGTTTGGCGCCCATGTTTTCGGCCTTATCGACCAAATCGATCTCTTCAGCGACGGTCACGCCGTCCTTGGTGACGGTCGGTCCGCCCCAGCCCTTGTCAATGATCGCACAGCGGCCGCGGGGGCCGAGGGTCGATTTGACGGCGGCCGCGAGCTTCTCAACACCGCTCAAAAGGGCGTTGCGAGCATCGCTTTCAAAAGCTAAGTCTTTTGCTGCCATAATGCTTGTCTCTCCTGATTTATGATTTCTATTTCATTATTTACATACACAATATTTGGCTCTCATCCAAATAAGTTGGTTAGTCATGTCTTTATTTACCATAAGTCCTGTATTTTAATGCTCTTAGCCGGTCATTGCAAGCCACTGTCTTCCAGGTCTTAATACTTATGTAATAATAATCACTTAACAATGCTCAATAATTTATATTTACTGAAAAATGGGTTCGTTTGGTTATTTCGCGTTTTTTACAGCTAAACATCGATTTTCAATGGTAACAAGTTTCAGTCGTGCTCTTTTACCTATTCCACAAAATGGGTTCGTTTGGTAATTTTATGTTTTTGGCGTTGGATTTCATATCTGTGTACCTGACCAGGTCCGACCTGAGTCAACCAGACTCCAATGGAACCTGTCCTAACGGCCATACAATAATTGTCAAATAATTGATGAGTCTGGTCTAACTAAAGCCCAAATACAATAGTTTTAACGAAAACGACCTGCATTATTGGCTTAATATTAAAGGTTTACGGTGACCGTTTCGCCATAAACCACCTTTTTGGAGCGGACTCAAATATACCTTCTAAGTCTTGATAAATTATCGTCCTACATCAACTTATGTTAAATATTATAACCTATGCGTTGATAATTTCCACCAACTTTATTGGAGTTGAACCTAAAATAATTTTTACTTCCGTTTAATGCATATAGGCGCAGACCATCCACGCTTGAACAAATCTATGGAAATCTTCTGAACTGTCTTCGTGTATGAGTATAGGAACTCGCCCCGCATACCATCCCCCCTTCGGATGTCATTGCTACAAGCATTATGGTATGCCCCTCAATCCCTTATCGCAACCGCATGTCTGTCCAACGAGTTGCTACTCTGCCCTTAAGTTAACCGTATTCTAACTATGCATTATTTAATTATACCCGAGAGCCGGAAAATTGCAAGCAGAAAATATAAGAAAATCACCTGAATCGAAAAAAATGTCGTTTTTATCGGCCACCGTAGTATCGCCGAGGAGCAGCGGCTGATGCACTCCCGCAACGGCCGAAACGGTGTGTGGGAAATCTTTTACAACACCACGCACTTAGAGATGATGCACCGACGAATGAAACTCCGAGGCGAAAAACCCGTCGACCTGAACCAACTGCGAAACCTCTACAAAAAAATTCCTTGCGGCTGATACCGTTTTCTGGACAATGAACACCCCTGAAGGACATGAATGAACCTTAACAGTAGTGAGCATTTATGAGTCAATCTGAATCTTCTGAAAATCATAATGGCAAGCCGCATCGGCGACGGGTTCGGTATGGGGGGACGCATCCCAAGCGGTTTGCGGACAAGTATAAAGAACACGCCATCGAGTCGCATCCCGACCTGCAGGTTCATTTGCGCGGCAAGGGCAAGACGCCCGCGGGTACGCACATTCCGATTCTGGTCGATGAGATCATGGCGGCGCTGGCACCGGCGCCGGGCAGCGTGGTCGCCGACTGTACGCTGGGCTATGGCGGCCATGC
>JAGGWF010000248.1 GCA_021157685.1 Planctomycetota bacterium
CATCAGTCATGAATACTTGGATTACTATCTGGACGAGTTTACATTTCGGTTTAATCGCCGTAATTCTCGGCATAGAGGCAAGCTTTTTTATCGACTACTACAGCAAGCAGTATCCGTAGAGCCGATGACTTACGAACGGCTTGTCAGGCATGACCGAAAGCCAAAATCTAAAAAACACAATATATAGGGTTAACTGGAGTTAAGTAGATACCCCCTATAAACAAAATTGAATGCCATCAATCGACAATCCAAAGAAGGAGTCAAATCAGTGAACAGTAAGCAGTAACCAACAATCTGTCATTCCGAGGCACCGCAGAGGAATCTATTGAAAAAGCCATCCGGAGGAAGTCCATATTCTTGCGTCCTTGTATACCTGTATACTTAAAAGCCAAAAGCTTTTTTGAACAAACAAACCCATTTTCAAGCCAAGTGAAATCCTGTTAACTTCTTTGTAACTAAAGACTAAGAGCTGCAGACTAAAGACTGCCGCAGACAAAAACAAACCCAATTCAAACCCAATTTTATCCCTGCATTCGCGCTTCGGTCTGTTGCGGGCAGCAAGATACCTGCGTTTCCGAAAAGCAAGCCCATTGCAAAATCAGGCCAACGACGGTATAATTTTGTGGACTTTGGAAGCAGTAGGTAATGAAAATTTAATAGTTTTGGAGAATAACCGATGTTTGAAAAGCTTGAAATGGCCCCGGCCGACCCGATTCTGGGCCTGACAGAGGCGTTTAACAATGATCCCAATCCGACCAAGGTGAACCTCGGCGTGGGTGTGTATAAGGACGAAACGGGCATTACGCCGATTATGAACTCGGTTCGCCGGGCCGAAGGAATGCTGCTGGAAACCGAAACCACCAAGGGCTACCTGCCGATTCCCGGCGCACCGGCCTACGGCAAGGTTGTGCGGGAATTTCTTTTTGGTCAGGACAGCGCGTATCCCGCCGCGACGGCGCATACCCCTGGCGGCACAGGCGCGCTGCGAGTGGCAGGGCAATTTCTGAAAAAGATCAACCCTAATGCCACGGTCTGGGTCAGCGATCCAACCTGGCCGAACCATAACGGCATTTTCGGCGATGCGGGCTTTACGGTGGAAAAATACACCTACTACAATGCCCAAACGCGAACCCTTGACTTTAATGGGATGCTGGCTTCGATGAAAACAATGGCCGCGGGCGATATTATCATTCTTCACGCCTGCTGCCACAACCCCAGCGGGATTGATCCAGCCGTCGAGCAGTGGGAACAGATTGCACAGGTCATCAACGAGAAAAGCTTGCTGCCGCTGATGGACTTTGCCTATCAGGGCTTAGGTCGCGGGCTGGATGAAGACGCTGAAGGGCTGCGAATTATCGCCGCGGCGGTCGAGGAGATAGTGGTTTGCAGCTCATTCTCCAAGAACTTCGGCCTGTATAAAGAGCGCGTCGGCGCCATTACTCTCAAGGCCGGAAGCACAGAGACCGTCGACAAGGCATTCAGCAATCTAAAAACCGTTATCCGTCGGCTCTATTCCAATCCGCCCGCTCACGGCGGGGCCATCGTAACCACAATTATGAACGACACCACGCTTCGGGCCGAATGGGAAGACGAGGTCGCCCAAATCCGCCGCCGCATCGCCGAGATGCGTGAGTTGTTTGTGGCGATACTGAAAGCTAAAGGCGTTGAGCGGGATTTTTCATTCCTGACGAGCCAATACGGGATGTTCTCGTTTAGCGGACTGAATCCTGAACAGGTCAAGACCCTTCGCGAAAAGAACAGCATCTACATCGTCGGCTCCGGCCGGATCAATGTCGCCGGAATGACCAAGGCGAATATGGAACCGCTGTGTGCAGCTGTGGCGAAAGTGTTATAATTGATTACTGATTATTGTGGGGCATTAGACAGGGTTTTCAGGTATATTATGTTGATACTTGAGCAATAAACCGGACTAATAATAGATTTAATGGAGCAGATTATGGATCCTTCAATTTTTAAGGCGTATGATATTCGAGGACTTTATGGCGAGCAGTTAGACGAGCAGGCCGCTTGGAAGATCGGGCACGCAACAGCTCAGTTTCTGCGTTCGATGGTGCATGGATACGATCGCGGGCTGGCCAATGCCCAGAGTATCTGTGTCGGTCAGGATATGCGAACGCACAGTCCTTCACTGACCAAAGCCCTGATCGAGGGGATGAATATCGCCGGAGCGAATGTAATCGATATCGGCCTGATCGATACGCCGCAGATATATTTTGCGATCAATCATCTGGGGGCCTGCGGCGGCGTTCAGGTAACGGCCAGCCATAATGCGGCCGCGTACAACGGATTTAAGATTTCCGGTCAACAGGCCAAGCCGATTGGCGTCAATACCGGTCTTCAGGACATTAAACATATCGCAACCGCCCTGCTGCACACACTGGGCAGCCCCGATGGAGCCGTGGAGCATTGCGATCTTACGACGGAATACAAAAAGCATGTGCTGAAGTTTCTCGAAGGAAAGCACCGTCCGATTAAGATGGTGGTCGATGCCAGCAACGGCATGGCCGGCAAGATGGCGCCGATCATCTTCAGCGACCTGGACAATGTGGAAATGATCGGCCTGAATCTGGAACACGATGGGACTTTTAAGCACGATCCCAATCCGCTGGTAGAAGCAAATCTTGAAGAACTAAAGAAAACCGTTGTTAAAGAGAAAGCGGATTTTGGACTTTGTTTTGATGGCGACGCAGATCGGCTGATGATGGTGGACGAAAAGGGTCAGACGATTACATGCGATATTATGACGGCCCTGATGACGCCGTATTTTCTTAAGACCAATCCCGGTTCAACGATTGTCTATGACCTTCGCAGCAGTCATGTGGTGCAGGAGGAAGTCCTCAAATATGGCGGAACGCCACGGCGCGAGCGCGTCGGTCATGCGTTTATGAAAAAAACCCTTCGCGACAGCCACGCCTGCTTTGGCGGCGAGCTGAGTGGACATTTCTATTATCGCGACAATTACTACGCCGATTCCGGTATGATCACGCTGGTGCATGTGCTGAATATCTTTGGCGCCACGGACACCCCGGCCAGCGAATTGGTGGCTCCGCTGCAGCGCTATTCAGCCAGCGGGGAAGTGAATTTTGAGGTTGAGGACAAAGAGGTCATCATGCAGGAATTAGCCCGTCAATACAGCCAGGGCAAGGTTGACGACCTCGACGGCGTAACGGTACAGTTCAAGGACTGGTGGTTCAATGTGCGACCGAGTAATACCGAACCGTTGCTGCGATTGAATGTCGAGGCCCAGACGCCGGAGATGCTCACCGAAAAGTTCAACGAGCTAAAAGCCCTCCTCGGCGAACCGGTTGATCACTAAATAATCAATGACCACCAGTAGAACTGGTGGTATGAGGAAGGCCCCTAAAAGGGGCCTTTCGGCTTAGTTAGTTAATTCATCTTTTTCATGTTTTTCTTGTTCTTGAATGTACTGGCGGATTTTCTTTTCATCGAGTC
>JAGGWF010000098.1 GCA_021157685.1 Planctomycetota bacterium
ACCTATTCTGATTGTGCTCATTGCCGTAATAGTGGGATTCGTCGCCATAAGCATTCTCATGGCAGTCTTTAATTTAACAAACGGACTGGATGTTTAGCCTATGACATCTTACCATACCGCTGCGCTTCGTCATACATGGCGATGACGTTTTCCACCGGTGTATTCACCTGGATATTGTGACAGGGGGCGAGAATGTATCCTGTGCCATCATTGGCAAGACAGTCTATGCAGTGATGGACCTCGGCGCGCACATCTTCCGGAGTTCCGAAGGGTAGGATATTTTGATTGTCAATAGCTCCGTGGAAACAGATATTCTTTCCGAACTCCTCTTTCAATTCCTTCATATCCATTCCCGGGCATGTCCACTGAATGGGGTTCAGAACATCAATGCCCATTTCTACCAACAACGGCAGGAAAATTCGATTACTGCCGTCGTCATGATGAAAGACTTTTATCCCGAATTCATGACACCAGAACTCACTAATTGACTAAAAAAACAGTTTTTCACTCGCCATTACAATTCCCACTTTTTCGACTCATCTTTTGGATTGATAAAGAGTAAGCTCCTCCTTTAAACACGAGCCGTGAAATGGACAATTTCACGATTCAGGAGGAGCTCACATGAAACAGGGAATATATTTACAACAAATACTGGGAATAGACAAGCGTAATCCATGCTTCACAATATGTCGAAATGTTCGAGCCAAGTGTTTGCATGTCTACTATGGGGGCGAGCTTTTTGAAAAAGTGCCGGACGATCGGAACCATCCGGAATACAAGCTTATGGTTGCCCGGCTGCATAACGCAGGAGTTAAAGATGTAAGTTTGAAGAAGGCTTTTGGGTCGGATCGCAAAACAATGGGGCGTTGGGGTGATGCGCTCAAGAGCGGAGACCCTGAATTATTAGTTCGAGTGTTGGCGGGACGTGGGCTTCATCGGAAACTTACCCCTGAGATTCGAGCTTTTACCAGAATGCGTTTTCGCAGTGTATACGAGGAAAATCCTTACTCATATAATAGACAGATGCGTGCGGAGATCAAGGAAATTTTTGGCGAGAGCGTATGTCCTGAGACCATACGTCCATTGCTTAAAAAAATGAAAGAGCAGTGGAAGGAGGGGGTGCAGGCGAAAACAGAAAAACGGGAGAATGGTTGCGAATGTTGCCTTGATGCGGAAGGGGATTCTGATGAAAAAAACGAGGTTTTAGTGCCGGAAACAGCCGAGAGGGAAAGGATGAGCGTTTCAGACATTCGCCAGCAGTCTCCCGTTTCTGATGTAAGCAGTAAGGCTGTGGTACGATTTGACCATCATCTCGGAGTGCTGCTGTTCAGTGATGTGCTGCTGCGGGTGGAAGCAATAATGAAACAACAGGGTTGGCTGGTGAAACAATGGCTGGCGGCCATCCTCCTTGGCGCGGTAAATATCGAACAGAGTAAGCTGCTGGATTTCGACAGTTTAGATGACATGCTGGGCAAAACACTTTGTTGCCATCATCCGCAACGGCTGCAATTAAGCGCCATGGCCTCGACACAAGCCGCTGAGCAGTTGTTGGCTTTTAATGCCGGGCTGGTTAACGCGCAGGGCTGCAGCGATTTCTATTACGATCCGCATGCCAAACATTATACTGGTCAATTGAAAATTCTGAAAGGCTGGTGCGGAAGCAAGCATTTTGCGGATAAGGCGCTATATATGGACTTTATTCACACATCCGATGGCCATCCTGTGCATATCACACATACGGACAACTATCAGGATTTGCGGCAGCGGTTCTGCAAAACGATAAGAGCTTTCCGAAGTTCACTGAGCATTGATAAGCAGGACGTATTGACCTTTGTCCTGGATCGCGGGATTTTCGGCAGGGAAATTTTCCAGGGAATTGTCGCTGATGCGCATTTGCATGTGATCACATGGGAGAAGAATTACAAACAGGGGACATGGGATGAAAAGAAAGTAAATGGCGCTTTTGTGATGGAGCACTGCCGCAACAGAGTAGAAGATGTCAAGAAGTACAGCTTCAAGTACATGGATCAGGATTGGGAAAAGGATCCTGCCATGCGTTTACTGCGTGTGCGAACAACAAATCCAAAAGGACGGACAATTGAATTGGGAGTTTTATCAGATGATCGGGAACGACCGGCAGAGGAAGTTATTCGATTGATGTTTCGGCGTTGGATACAGGAGAACGATTTCAAGTATCTGGATAAACATTTCGGGATCAATCAAATTACCAGTTACGTCTCAATTCCATACCGGCAGTTGAAAGAACAGGTAGAGAACAAACAGATGAAAAGTGGTGAATACAAGGCGCTGGAGAAAGAACGACAAGTACTGCGTGCTCGGCTTAAAACACTTTTGTTCCAGGAATATCAAAAACCCGGAAAAAATGCCCAAAGGCCAGAACAGATCAAAGAACTCACACTCCAGGATAAGCGCCTGACAGAGAAAATGGAACAGACGCAAAAACAGGTATCCCGCTTGGATTATCTGATTAAAGAAAACTACCGTCGTCTCGACACCTCAAGCAAGAAGCTAATGGATGCGCTGAAATTGATCGCACGCAATGCGTTCTATCAAGCCTTGACACCATTCAAAAAAATGTATAATAACTACAGGGATGATCATGCTATATTTCGCAACCTTAGCCGCTCAGATGGCTTTATGATTACCCGTAGTGATGAGGTGGAAATTCATCTGTTCCCAACTGCCCATTACCGGCCAGGGCTGCGGATAATCGTAAAAGAATTATTCGATCGGATCAATGCCACTGGACCCCGCATACCTGACGGATCCGATCGGCGAATTTGTTTCCGGTTAGGCGAAAAAACGGGAATTAGACTGGCGAACGCCAAAGGCCATTTTAGGGGAATTTAGTGAGATGTGAAGATCGTTTCGGTTTGCTAATCGGCCGGTCACAAAGTCCGAGCCACTTTACCTTGCGTTGGTTTTTACACAAGGTAAGGGAATTGGGCATAAGTGAAGAACTGATAGATGGCTTTGCATTACAGTACTTAAAGGCAGGGATAACAAAGTGGGGGGTCATTTACATTGATGGGCATTTTCTGCCGTACTACGGAGTGTATGCGATTACAATGGGGCGG
>JAGGWF010000086.1 GCA_021157685.1 Planctomycetota bacterium
ATACCCCCAAGGGGACTCGAACCCCTGTTACCGGGATGAGAACCCGGCGTCCTAGGCCGCTAGACGATGGGGGCCGGACGCAAGTGATTAATATCAAATGGCTAATGAATAATCATTAATCAAATGTCATTATTCACTTGTTTCAATAGCGGCGAGTGGATTCGAACCACTGACCCTGGGCTTATGAATCCCATGCTCTAACCAACTGAGCTACGCCGCCTTAAGCCCTGAAAGCTTATCAAGGTCGGGTAGTTTACCCAAAAAATGGATTATAACAAGGGAAATCTCGGATTTCAATGTGATTTTCTTAGTAATCTGTTATTCAGGAGGGAGAAAAATGATGACGGGTGCTTTATTGAGTATCCTGAACTCCCAATCGAATCAGGATGATATTTTCGGGTTCAGGGTCGGCAAGCAGGGAAGAATTTTTCAGGATAATTTCACGATTCTCGGTGGGATATTTCGGATGGGCAACGGAAAGTGTATAGTGTCCCGCTGGCGCCGCAAAAAAAGCTCCCTGTCCCGTGGACGATGCGGTGAGGAGTTCTTCGATTCCGATTCCGGTCAACCAGACTTGCGCATCTGACAAGACAATTCCTAATGCGTCCGTTACCACTACATTGAGTGGACTGAAAGGAAGCATCATTTCTGCCGGGTCAACATCCAAGATCATTTCGGATTCATTCTGTAGGTCGATTTGCATAAATTCGACAAGCTGTCCTTTAACAAAAGCGGCCAAGCTGTATATGTCGCTTGGTATGGCTGCAAGTTCATAGGTTCCATCGGCATTCGGTGCAATATCGATATGGATTTTTTGGTTCGCCGTGGTTAAAAACAGGTCGATTGGAGCGGCATTCAGAAAATGTCCGTGTAACGTGGCGGTTTCGCGCGGGAGAGGGTCAAGTTGAATCGTCTGTTCGGCAGGGGCGTCCTCTATTTCCACATTCTGCTGCCGCCATACGCCGCTGTCGGACTGCACTCTCAGGAGATATGTACCGGGTGTAACATTTTCGAATAGTATCGAACTATTCTCTGCAAGGACGGCCTGAACCTGATTCAAACTGTCAGGGATATCCAGTGCATAGACAAGGATGGCCTTAGATACATCCGCTTGTTCCGGTCCAACTGTATCATCCAGCCATATCGTAACTGTCTCGATATCCAAATTGATATTGAATATATCCCGCTGCGGTATTTCAATTGTCGCCAACCGATGGACACGATTGTCCAGGCCCCTATTCATAATAGAGTACACGCCGGGCGAGACGCCGAGAAAGGAGAAGTTGCCTTGGCTGTCAGTGACAACTTCTTCGCTGAAGGCGGCGTCAATCATATCGAGTGTATCGCTTAGATACAGTGTTTGATTGGCAAGGGGTCTTCCGTTGATAATGGCCGACCCTGTCAGGGCGGGCCGTCCACCGAGATTGACAATGCAGATCAAATCTTTCCCGCACCACAGCGAGCGTGTGATAACCTTGGTGCCATCCTCGACCAGAATCCGACAGGCCAAAGAAACGGCCCGATCATAAACGCCGGGAAATTGGTATTGACCGAGCGGGTTTGTTTTAACCGATCCGATTTTTCTGCCGGTTGCGATTTTTGAAAACAGCGGGTTTTCCGTTAACTCTACAACGGCGTTTGCAATCGGCTGATTTGAAAAGTCACTGACCAACCCGGTTATGTTTGGAATTGGCGTTGGAGCTTGTTTTTTTTCTTTGGGTTCGGGTTCAATTTTCTCGACGACAACCGGCGGGGCCGCATCCGGGAAACGGCTCAGGATCTGTTCGATGGCATTGGCAAATGGGTTCTCATTTAAGGATTCGGGATACCAATGTTCTTCGGCCTGCTGCAACAGATCAATTGCAGCAGGGTCAGCCAGATTACCGAGGAAATGTGCCGCTGCTACCTGACTGGAAAACCGGCCAGACTTTAGTATCTCCAACAGGGCGTCAACATTGCCCGCTCGTCCCAGGGCAAATACCCGTTTCAGCTCTTCTCCGTCCATATCATCTTGTGTGGCGGGTCTACTCTCAGCCCGGACAGGTTCTTCGGAGGATGGCGGCCGGGGTGTATTCGTTTCGGAGATGGTGGGCCCAGGGGCATTAGCATCGTTATTTCGCATCATCCAATAGATTCCTGCCAATAGAACAAGGATAATGGCCAAAGCGACTCCTGCTGTTAACAAACCGGAGTGCGGGGTTTCTTTGGGAAGTGATTGCGCGGTCTCTCCTGTTGCCTGCATTAACTGCGTTCGAAGCGTATCTGTTTGAATTTCATCTAGTTGCTGATACACCGTGGTCGTGCTTAGCAGTTTTTCTAAATTGGTATCCTGAGTTTCAATTTCACCGGTAGCGTCGGATTCTGAAAAACCGGGATTAGCCGACGCGATCAGTTGAAAAAAGCTCCTCCGAAAAGAGTGCCGAGATCGGTAGAGCCGGTCTTGGATGTCTTCAATGTCGCAGTCCATTTCTTCGGCGATGTCTTCGGCCATATCCAGATGACAGTAGCGGTGTGTCAGCAGTTGGCGGTCTGTCGTTTCTAATTCTGCCAGAGTGGCCTGTGCGATTTCGTGAATGTATGGATTGCTCAAAATTTTCTCATCGAGTGGATCCGAGCGAAAACATGACAATCCGCACAATACCTCATCCGACAGTTGGGACCATGCCCATGGTCGCTGAGGTTTCATTTGCCGATGTTCCAAACCTTCATCACGCGATTGTGTGGCCTGTCGTTTGAGCCACTGAAGGAGCGTCTCCTCAGTGGGATCAAAGCCGGAAAGATTCTTTACGGTTTGTGTAAAGGTCTGGCCTGTCAAATCCATAGCGATCTTGGCGTCGGCTCCTACTTGGTAGTACATCCAGGTATAAATGACCGGTCCAAACTGCTCCAGAAACAGTTCTACCGTATCCGTATCCGCTGCCAGCAGAAACCGGATTCGTTTGTTGTCCCAGAGTTTTTCCATAGAGTTCGCCTCAAATATGATCAAAATACAGGCCCACCCCCGACTTCGAGGTTGCTGTCCTGAATACCATTATATCGGTTTTTAAGAGCCAGGGCAGTAATTTCTTCCCAAGGATATTGGTTCAGGCATGTCTTTTTGTACAGCGTTACCTGCGCATTTTTTGCAAGGGCCGTAATTTTGATAGTGTGGGGACTCTGAATACTGTTCAAACTGGCCGAAACAGGGTTTCAAAATAAAGTTGACAATTTTGAGTTTTTGAGGTAAATTTCATGTTCTGTTAAAAGAAGAGGCTTAGCGATATCGCTGAGCAAGGAAATACAATGTTATATGGGAAATCCCAGATTAGGGTGTTGAGTCAATGTCGAAAATGATTCATGTTATATCAGGTACGCACTGGGACCGGGAGTGGCGGTTTACCGCGGAGCAGTCTTTATTGCGCCTTGCGGAATTGGTCGATGAGTTAATGGATGTTCTTGAGGGCAACGATGACTATCGCTGTTTTCTCCTGGATGGGGGAACGATCGTCATGGAAGATTATCTTGCGATTCGTCCAGAAAACGAAAAGCGCCTAAAAGCGTTGTTTCAGGCCGGCCGTATCCAGACGGTGATGTGGTATACCTTGCCTGAGATGTCATCGGTTGCTCCGGAAGCGATTATTCGCAATCTCCTCTACGGCAAAAAAATGGCCGATGAGTTTGGCGGAGCGATAAAGGCCGGTTACACGGCGACCTCGAATGGCCAGATTTCTCAGTTGGCTCAGATCTATCGTGGTTTCGGTATCGACACGGCGTTGTCCTATCGCGGCACGAATAAACATCAAGTTCCGCCGCTCTGTAAACTTCAAAGCCCGGACGGTTCGCAAATTTTTCATATCAGGGGATTCGATGAGGTAACGCGGACCAACTGGTTCTTCTATACGCATTATATGCTTGTCTTGAACAAACTCGCACGGGATTTGAGTACGAAGTGGAATCCCGAGGACTGGCCGGTTCATATGGCTGATACGGATCTCTATGAGACGGCGATTCAGCTAAAGAACGAAAAAATGGATTTCAACAGTGATCCTGAGGCCATCAAAAAAGCACTGCGGTTACTGGTGAATCAGGCCTGGCCCCAACAAATAAACAACCATATGCTCGCATTGGATATGGAAGATAATGCCGTTCCTTATGTCAAGCTCCCTGAGATGATCGAAAAGATCAATGCGGCTCAGGATGAGCACCTTGTCCGACAGTCTTCATTGGATGAATATGTCGCCAGCTGCCTGGAAGGTCTCGATGACTCAAAATTGCAGGTTCATAAGGGGGAAATGCGGTTTACGCTGATCGAGGCGGGCTTTAATGGTCTTTTGGGGGGAACCCATTCTTCGATGGTGCCTCTTAAGCTGGCCAACGACCTTGCCCAGCGGGAATTAATTAATGTGGCCGAACCTCTGTCGGCAATGAGTTCTATGTTGGGTGGAAGCTATGAAACCACGCTGCTTGACAGGGCGTGGCTGTATCTTCTTAAAAACCATGCCCACGACAGTATTGCCGGGGCGGCCATTGATGAAGCCCATAAGGATAATCCCGGCAGGTTCAGATCGGTTAATTCTCTTTCAAGGGAGTGCTCCCGCAAGGCCTGCGAAGAGATCTGGAGCCGGATAGATACGGCCGGGAAGTTCGCCGATGGCGATCTGACGCTGACCTTCTTCAACACATCACCGGTTGAAAAGAAAAGCGTGGAATTCGTTGTCATCGATGCTCCAAGACCTGATTTCGGTGAATTTAAGATAGAGCCGTGTACCGGGGCTGGCCCTGTCGTAGAAGGTTTCAATCCGGATGAGATGGTTACTTTCCAGTATTTTGATATATTTGATGAAGACGGCGGGGAAATTCCCTTTAAGATTTTAGAGAGGGAAAACATCGATCTGGAGGTTGAGCGTAAGCTGGATTCCAATGCGGCTGTTTATGACATTCTGCGCAGCCGGGTTTTGCTGGAGGTGGTTGTTCCCCCGATGGGTTATAGAACCTATGCGGTCAGACCTCGTAAACGAAACTATGTTTGTGATCCAAAGCCGGAGGGTCCAAGGCCTCTGATTGCCTCTCATAACGGGATACTTGAAAATGAGTACTTAAAGGTTATGATCAATCATAACGGTACCTTTAATGTTCTTGACAAGACCTCCGGCAAGCAGCTTCGGGATCAGCATTATTTCTGCGATGACGCCAGTACCGGTAATGCCCATAAACACAAAGGGACCTTGCGTGATTTTACAGTAACCAGCTTATGTGAAAAGGCAACATTGACGCTGATCGAAAATAATGCGTTAAGAGCGTCCTGGAAGATTGATATTGAAATGACCCTTCCCGACAGCGCAGGGATGAGTGCCAGGGACAGGTCGCAGACAAAAGTCGTCTTGCCGATTTCCACGATGATAACGCTTAAAAAAGGCAGCAAGCTTGTCGAACTAAAAACGATTGTTGACAACAATGCCAAGGATCATCGGCTGAGGGTGTTGTTCCCGACAGACATTGATACGGATTATTCGTATGCGGATTCCGCGTTTGACGTCATTCAGCGGTCGGTTCTGTGGGACGAGATAGGGGATAATGTTGAAGCGTATCATCCCTGTAAGCCGATGCAGCGATTTGTAACGGTCAGTGATGAGAAAGAAGGGTTTTCGTTTATCAGTAAGGGGCTGGGTGAATACGAGGTTGTCGATGACAAACAGCGTACGCTGGCGATTACATTGCTTCGGACCTCCCGTGCGTACATGCGGGCCAACCGGGGGCTGATGACCCCTGAGGAACATGCTCATAATGTTGACAAACAGTGCTTGGGGCGGTTGGAATTTGAATACGCGATCTGTTGCCATCAGGGCAACTGGCAGCGGGGCGGCGTGCATTTGCTGGCGGATGCATTCAGGTTACCCTTGAGAGCGATCCAGGGGGTTTCCAAGAAAGGTCACCTGCCCTCAACCCATTCGTTGTTCGCTATCGAACCGGCTGCCGATATTCAAATCTCGGCTTTTTACAAAAGCAGTCAGGTCGGCGGTTATATTCTGAGACTCTGGAACACCAAAGATAAAGATGTCAAGACCAAGATAACATTTAACACGGATATAAGTTCTGCGGAATTGGTTTCCATGGATGAACAAAAGAAACAGGAATCCTTAGAGATTAAAGATTTTTCTATGACGCTGGAAATCTCTAAGTTCAAAATAGTGACTCTATTAGTAAAGGTACAGCGGTGTCGCTGAACAGGCATAGACAAGGTTATATGGGAATATCAAAAAAGGAATAGGAGCAAGATGATGGCAGGGAAATTCAGATTTACATTTGGC
Organism: Planctomycetota bacterium; assembly: GCA_021157685.1. Taxonomy (GTDB): domain Bacteria; phylum Planctomycetota; class Phycisphaerae; order Sedimentisphaerales; family Anaerohalosphaeraceae; genus 4572-13. Next base: position 6,288 of record JAGGWF010000086.1, read on the forward strand.
CCATGGAACATTCACGAAGGAGCAGACCCATTCGGCCCTATGGCAAGGGAGTTAATCGATTTTAACAAAAAACTTGGTATGTACAAAAAGCTCGGCTTTGATGGAGTGCAATTCCACGATGATGATGCTGTACCGAATATGAACGATCTGTCAAATAAACAGATCAACAAAGAAGCAAAGGCGGTGAAATCAAAACTTGATGATCATGGCTTAGTTGCGGAATTTGTAGCGCCGAGACTTTGGGAAGACCCCAGAACGATTGATGGCGGCTATACCAATAATGACCCCAAGTTCAGAGAATATGCCATTGAACGCAGTAAAAGGGCAATAGATATTGCCAATGTCTTGGATACCAAATTGATTGTTCTCTGGCTTGCAAGAGAAGGTACCTATATCCGGGAAGCCAAAGACAGCAACGTTGCGGTAGACAGAATAGTCAAAGCAATGAATGCAATGCTTGAGCATGATAAGGATATAAGAATCGCTGTCGAACCTAAGCCCAATGAGCCAATGGACCATACATATATTCCGACCATCGGTCATGCCATCGCCCTTGGCCATTTGACCATAGATCACACCAGGGTTGGAGGTTTGATTGAGAGCGCTCACGCTATTCTGGCGGGCTTAGATCCTTCGGATGAGATGGGGTATGCACTTGCCCATAACAAACTTTGGGGTGTTCATTTAAATGACCAGAACGGGCCTAAATTTGACCAGGACAAATCGTTTGGTTCCGTTGACTTAAGAAGAGCGTTTAACCAAGTAAGGATTCTCGATAAGCACGATTATGGGAATAATGGTGAATGGGTAGGACTTGATGTTAAGGCGATGCGAACACAGAAGATTGATGTTTCAACTAAACATCTGAGCAATAGCCGGGAAATATTCCTTAAACTACTTGAAATATCCCGTTGCCTTGATGAATCAAAGATGCAGGCAATGGTTTCAGAGAGAGATTATGAAGAATTGGATTTGTATATTATGAAATCGCTGCTTGCTTAATCTGAATATGAAAAATGATTACAAATCTTGAGATATGTGTATTTTGAGAAGATACCGAGGGGGTGTTTTGTAGAAAGTTTAATTAACCAATATTTAATTCAGGAGGTTTTCAAATGGCACAGGATAAGAATATGAACAGACGGCATTTTTTGGGAACTGCCGCGGCGACAACGGCTTTTTCGGTTATTCCCAGTCACATTTTAGGCAGTACCGGGCATACAGCGGCTAATGATAAAGTTAATATCGCCGGAATCGGTATTGGCGGGGTGGGATTTGTAAACCTCAAGAATCTCGAAAGTCAGAATATTGTTGCGCTGTGTGATGTCGATCATCAAAATGCCGCGAAAGCTTTTGATCGATATCCGAATGCCAAGCGATATAAAGATTACCGTCAAATGCTTGAAAAGCAAAAAGACATTGATGCAGTGCTCATCGCCACTCCTGACCACAGCCATGCGATCATTACAACGGATTGTATGAAGGCGGGCAAACATGTTTATTGCCAGAAACCGCTGACCCATACGGTTAAGGAAGCCCGTGATGTAATGCGTGTTGCCAAAGAAACCGGTGTAGTGACTCAGATGGGGATACAGGGCCATTCATGGGAAGGGATCCGCCGCATTTGTGAATGGATTTGGGATGGAGCTATTGGTAAGGTCGAAAATGTTGACGCCTGGTGTTCACTGACCTATTTCCCGCCCGGACAAGCCTACTGGTGTACTACTCACTATGACATCCCCGCTGAAAAACCACCTGTTCCTGAAGGACTGGACTGGAATTTATGGCTGGGCCCGGCTCCGTGGCGTGACTATCATCCTACCTATCATCCCGGCTGCTGGCGTGCATGGTATGATTTCGGTAGCGGCTGGATGGGCGACCGTGGTGTTCATACATTGGATATGGTTTTTACGGCTTTAAAACTCAAGCAGCCAGAAGTGATCGGTGCAACTGTGTCGAATTTAAATAATCAGACGCATCCGTTTACTTCGATTGTAAACTTTTCTTTTGCCGCCCGCGAAGATATGCCTCCCGTCAAGCTAACATGGTATGAAGGTATTGAAGTGCCCCGACCGGAAGAGCTTGAAGATGGGCGTAAATTACCATCCGAGGGTGGCGTTTTGTTCAAAGGTGAAAAAGGTACGATCATGTGCGGAATTTATGGCGATAGCCCCCGGATTATTCCGGAAACGAAGATGCGCGATTACAAGCACCCCCCCCAAACATTACCCCGTATAGAGGGGACCCATGAAATGGAATGGGTCAATGCGATAAAAGATGGCCGCAAGGCAAATGCCGATTTTGAGTATTCCGGTGCATTGACAGAATTTGTCCTGCTTGGAAATATCGCAAAACGCACACAATCCAAACTGTACTATGATGCTGAAAATATGAAAATTACCAACAATGACCGGGCCAATGAATTGTTGCGTAAAGAACATCGAACAGGATGGTAATTGAAATAGAGGATTAGTCTGACTTCTCCCATGACAGGGGATCTGTCCGGTAGTAGCTTTTCAATTCTTCATATAAATCGGGTGACTTTTTGTGCATTTGCCGGGGTTTTTCGAAGAAGGCCTCCGTTGCCACAGCGAAGAATTCGGCTGGATTGGTGGCTCCGTATTTGTTCAGGACGGATCGATGGCGATCTTGTGTTTTGTCCCGCAGGTTGTCATATTCTTCGCCGAGAACAGCGGCCCAAGTTCGATAGGATGAGCGGTTTTCAAGAATGGGCGCGCCGTCCGCATCCCCGTTTTCTTGGTCGAGTTGGTGTGCGAACTCGTGAAAGACGACATTTCGCCCGTCCTGGATATTGCGTGCGCCGCCGGTGATACTGTCCCATGTCAGCACGACCGGACCGTTTTGCCACGATTCACCCAATCGGACGCTTTTGCCCTCGACGATCAACCCGCTGTCATTTTGCAGATTTTTGGCGACATAGGTATGCGGATAGACATAGATCGTTTTCAGCTTCGGATAAAAGTTTGTCTCACGATTCAGCAGCAGCATACACGCCTGTGCTGCGATGGTAACGCGAACCTCATCAGTAATCTCCTGCCCACCACAGCCGACAAACTTTTTCTCAGCCAAAAACACATTGATAAGCCCATGCAGTTGTGTCTTCAGTTCATCCGGCAGCCGTTTATATAGTGGAATGTTTTTTTCGATGCAAGGTATCCATTCCAGCGGACAAGCGGTCGCCATAAGGATGCCCCGTCTTTTTTGTTGCACCTTTCGTTTTATGAGAATACTTCCGGTAACGGCTCCCACAGTACACCCAACGAATAAAGGGACAATATACGGATTCATTCTGCCTCCTGCCGATTCAGTTGTGTGCCGCATTTTTTGCAGAATGCGGCGTCTGTATCGTGGTTTATATTTCCGCAGGCAACGCAGGCAATCATCTTCGCTTTGGCCGGTGTCTGTGCGATCTGGGCGGTGACGATGCCGGCGGGTACGGCGATGATCGAATAGCCCAGCAACATCACGATGGCCGCCAGAGCTTGCCCGACAGGTGTTTGCGGCGAGATGTCGCCGTAGCCGACGGTTGTCAGCGTAACAATTGCCCAGTAAACACTTGCGGGGATGCTCGTAAATCCCGTTTCTTCCTGCGTCCCTTCAATTGAATACATCAGCGACCCAATGATGACGACCAGTGTCAGGACGAAACAAAGGAACACGATGATCTTCTGCCGACTGGCATAAAGTGCCTGCCGAAGGGTGTCCGCCTGTCGCATGTGGTTGCCCAGTTTCAAAACACGAAAAATTCGCAGCACACGCAGGATTCGGATGACCTTCAAATAGCTCACTCCCCTGACAAACAGACCCAGATAGGTCGGCAGAACCGCCAGCAAATCCACCACCCCGAAAAAGCTGGTCGCGTACCGTCGCTTCGATGGCACACAAACCATCCGAAGGATATACTCAATCGTAAACAGAACCGTAAACACCCACTCCAGCCCATAAAACAGCCCGTGATACTGCTTGCTGATTGTGTCCACGCTGTCCAGCATCACCACGCCAACGCTGGCCAGAATGCAGATAATCAGTACAACATCAAACGCCTTACCGGCGGGTGTGTCGGCCTTGAAGATGACTTCATACAGTTTTTTTCGGAGATCTGTCATTTTTAAGTTAATGTGGTACTTGTTTCGTGGCACGGCCATCTTGGCCGTGATTCACGGGCTCCGAAGCCCGTATCACCGAATCGATTCGTTTTTTCACTGTCCGGCGATCCAGTCCAGTTAATCTTGCGACTTCCTCATAAGTAGAGTGTTGATCATAAAGCATTTTGCAGTAGCCGTCCAGCAATTCATCCGCCGTCAGGGTGCCATTGTCAATGCCGCCTTTTAATTGATCGGTCAGGTTGTGCGTTTTAATTTGCTGCCCTTCATAACTGCGTTTCAGGATGACCCGGCGGATGCACTGGGCCAGTTCACGCACATTACCCGGCCACCGATACCGTTTGCCGAGTTGTTTGTCGATGGTTTCCAGCACCTGTGAGACCAATTCCCTATTTTTCCGGCCGGTGATCAGAGAGGTGAAATGCTCGACCAGTTCAGCCAGTTCGTCTGAGTTTTCCGTCACCCGTTGAGCCAGCGGGGGGACCTGGATGCAGTCCGAACAGAGCCGGTAGTAGAAGTCGTCACGGAATGTGCCCTCGGCTCGCAGGGTCTCGATAGGGCGATTGGTCGCGGCGATAACGCGGCCGTGAAACCGCAGTTTTTCGTGGCTGCCGACAGGGCTGAAGGTTCGCTCTTCCAGCACCTTCAGCAACTTGACCTGTGCCGGGATGCTGATCTCGCCGATCTCGTCCAAAAAGATCGACCCGTGCGGCGGGCATAGACCCAACACACCCTCATGCGTTCCGACGGCTCCCGTGAAGGCACCCTTGGTATGGCCAAACAATTCGGATTCCAGCAGGCCTTCGGCGAACTGGGATAAGTTCAGCGGGATAAATGTTGTTGTGAAACTTGAGCTGAATGTCTGTTTGGCCGTGTCGAACGGGATGAAACCGCTACGCCCGATGGCGGCCGCTGCCGCGCCTTTTCCGCAGCCGGTCGGGCCTTCAAGCAGCGTCGAAAAATCCTCCATCCGGTCCCGCATATATTGCTCATAGTTTCGGATGTCATAGGTGAAAATATTGTTCCACAGGGCCATTCGCAAATCCTGCATACATTGACTTTTGCCCACCAGCCCCCGGTCGATCAGGTAGAACGCCCGCCGGATTTGGTGGAACATCGCAAAGTATTGTGCGGCCTCTTCTTCACAAAAGCCCCTTTGCTGAAGTGCCTTAATGGCTTTTTGGGCGAATGACACTTTTAAGGGGGTTGTTTCCGACGCCTGTTGTTTGGCAATGAACGCATCGAAAAGATCGGTGCAGTCGTGATACACATCAAACAAAAATGTGTATCGCATCAGCTCGGTGTCTTTGTCGCAGAAACTCTGAAACTTCAGCATCCCATCGGCATCAAGTTTGGTCAGCCGTTCCTGGATGGCCTCAATCGCATACAGCACCCGCTGACGGCGATTGTTGGCGGCGTGAATCCCGCTGATTTTCTTGTCGATGGCTGCTCGCTGCGGGCTGAACGGGTTGGTAGCGGATGCATCTGCGACCAATTTGAAAAAATTACGGTTTTCGCTGCTCAATACTATTTTATTCATACATAAAATGTACATAGAGTGGGCATTATATGTCAACTGTAAAAATAAAAAAATATGGTCCGACAAAGAAAATAAATCTCAACCCGCTTTATATAAAGGAGTTATATGTTTGTTAGATATTCTGGCACGCGGGTTGTTTATATGTAAATCGTTGTGTTTTGAAATGTTAATGTCAATTTTTTGAAAAGGAGTAACAAAATGGAAAAGCAATTAACGGAAAAAAGTCACGAAGTCGTTCGATACATGATCGCGGCAATCCTTATTACCTTTTTGGTATTCGCGAATGTATCCAAAGGGGCGGGGTTGCTCAAACCCACCGACGGTAACGCATCGGATGTCTTCATCAAGTCGCATCATGTCAGCGTGACCATCAATAACGGGTTTGCCCGCACCGAGGTTGACCAGGTCTTCGGCAACAACAGCGATGTTGATCTGGAAGCGGTCTATACCTTCCCCATTCCCAAACAGGCCAGTTTGTCGGAAGTCAGTTTGTGGATCGACGGTCAGGAGGTTGTCGGCGAAGTGCTTGAAAAGAAAAAGGCCCGCCAGGTTTACGAAGATCAGGTTTCCAAAGGCAACGATACGGCGATTGCCGAAAAAAATGACTACATGACATTTGATGTGGCGGTCTATCCTGTCCGTGCCGGCGGTGAAACGCGTATTCGGCTGGTCTATTATCAACCCCTCGAGATTGACAGCAATATAGGACGATACTTGTATCCTCTCGCCGAAGGTGGTGTGGACGATGAGCGAATTGCGTTCTGGGCGGTGGACGATGTGATCCATGAAGCATTTTCATTTGATCTAACATTGAAGTCAGCTTTCCCCGTGCAGGATGTTCGTGTGCCCGGGTACATGGACAAGGCACTCATTGAACAGACAACTCAGGCGGCAGAGGAGAAAACCGGACAATCTGATGAATATCATATCCACCTCGAATCGGCCGAAGGCGATGCGCTGACACGGGATATCGTTGTGTATTATCGACTTGCTGATGATATTCCTGCCCGAGTGGAGGTGATACCCTATCGTGCCAGTAAGAATGCCGACGGTACATTTATGGTTGTCGTAACGCCCGCCGCCGACCTGCAGCGCATTACCGAAGGTGTGGATTGGGTCTTTGTATTGGATAAATCCGGCTCGATGAGCGGCGGTAAGATCGCTACACTGGCAGAGGGTGTTAGCCGGGCGATTGGAAAAATGGAACCCAATGACCGTTTTCGCGTGATTACATTTAATAATGGCGCGCAGGATTTCAGCGGTGGATATAAAAACGCCACGCCTGCGAATGTAAAAAGCATACTGGGTAAATTATCGTCGCTCAAGGCCAATGGCGGAACAAATTTGTTTGCCGGTGTGTCGAAGGCCTACAAGGATCTGGACGATGACCGAACCACAAACATTCTATTGGTAACTGACGGCGTGGCCAATGTCGGGCCTACTCAGCACAGCGATTTTCTGAATTTGCTTGGGCAATATGACATCCGGTTGTTCACCTTTGTCATCGGCAACAGTGCCAACCAACCCCTGATGGAACGGTTGGCAAAAGATTCCAACGGATTTGCGATGAATATTTCTGACTCCGATGACATCGTCGGGCGGATCATGCAGATCAAAAACAAGGTTCTGTATGAGGGTCTCCATGATGTGGAACTTAAATTTCACGGCGAACGCGTCAAGGATCTGACGCCTGTGAATCCCGGCACGCTTTACCAGGGACAGCAGTTGGTGATGTTCGGACGCTATACCGGCAGCGGCCCTGTCCGGGTGGAACTGAGAGCGAAGATTTCCGGCCAGCAGCATAGCTGGGACTGTGAAGCGGACTTCCCTGAAATAGACACCGATAACCCTGAAATTGAACGGTTGTGGGCGCTGTCGATGATCGATGAAACCATGCAGCAGATTCGCGAAAAAGGAGAGCAGGATTCACTGAAAAGAAGCATTATGGACTTGGGTACGGAGTATTCGCTCGTTACCGATTACACATCGATGGTGGTTCTCTCGGAAGAGCAAATGGAAGAAGCGGGCATTCAGCGACGCAACGCAGACCGCGTCAATCGCGAACG
>JAGGWF010000003.1 GCA_021157685.1 Planctomycetota bacterium
GCCGCCGGGGTGCTTGTCGGCACGCATGATTTCAAGTCATTTGCTTCCGCAGCAGATCAGCGGGAAAGCTCCGTTCGGACAATTACACATTGCCAAGTGGAAGAAAACAGAGATATTATACGAATCGGTGTTCAATCGGACGGTTTTTTGTATAATATGGTGCGAAATATCGTTGGCACACTGGTTGAAGTTGGTCGGAATCGCTGGCAACCGGAATATATAGAAGATATATTAAAAGCCAAAGATCGCAACGCCGCGGGCCCGATTGCTCCGGCAAGCGGCCTGTGCCTAATGGAAATCTTTTATTAAACTGGGTGGCACCTTCAAGCGAAGCTTGTGGGTGCAAAACTTTCAAGAAATTGACTGCATAAATGAAAATCGTACACATCATCACTCGGCTGATCCTTGGCGGGGCACAGGAAAACACGCTGATCACCTGCAAACTGCTCGCCAATCGCGGACATGATGTAACGCTCATCACCGGCCCGGCCATCGGTCCGGAAGGTGCATTGTTTGAGCAAACAAAAACAGCCGGTTACAAAACGATCGTCCTTGATGAACTCCGCCGTGAAATCAGTCCGTTTGTCGATATTCCGGCGTACTTCAAACTCAAAAAGAGACTGAAAGATCTTCAGCCGGACATCGTTCACACCCATTCGGCCAAGGCGGGCATTCTTGGTCGTTATGCGGGCTGGGCCTTGAAAGGGAAATTACCCGACAGAAGCTCCCAATTACCACTGGTTGTGCATACGATCCACGGTCTGGCGTTTCACCCCTATCAGAACCCGTTGCTGAACAAGTTTTACATCGCCATTGAAAAAGCAACGGCCAAACGAACGGATGCATTTATTACGGTAGCCGATACGATGGCCGAAAAAGCAAAGGCCGCTGGTATCGGGCAGGACAAGCCCTACACCACCGCCTATTCGGCCATTGAGGAGGACGCCTACCTGACGCCTCCGCCGCAATCCGAAATAGAAGCGTTCCGAAAACAATACGGTATTCCCAATGACGCGGTCGTTTTTGTCAAGGTCGCACGGCTGTTTGAACTCAAGGGCCATGAATATATTATTGAATCAGCTCGCCGCTTGGCCGAAAAACACGACAATTGCTATTGGCTGTTTGTGGGCGATGGCCTTCTGGCCGAACCGCTGAAGAATCAGATTAAATTCGCCGGCTTGGAAGGGCGGTTTAAGTTTACCGGGCTTTTGCCGCCGGAACAGATCCCGCTGGCGATCCATTCATCGGATATTCTGGTGCATTGCTCATTGCGTGAGGGCCTGGCCCGCGTGTTGCCGCAGGCGATGCTGTGCGGTAAACCCGTCGTCAGCTTCGATATCGACGGCGCCAAAGAAGTCGTCAATAAAGACACCGGCTTTCTCGTTGAACCGGAAAACATTGATCAACTGACAGATGCATGTGAAGAACTGCTCGAAAATCCCGACCTGCGAAACCAGTTGGGCCAAACCGGCAAAGCCGCCGTTACCGAACAATTCGCCCCGGAAACCATGGCCAATACGATTGAAAGCGTTTATCAGCATCTGATGAATAATTGCTAATGACTTTGACCCATCAGGAGTTGTGTTGTCTATATCTGATATGCCTTGTGATTTTATGGCGATTTTTGTATAGTTATTGCTTGAACAGTACCCAGAAGTAAGGAATTGCGTATGGAATTTACAAAAATGCACGGGCTGGGCAATGACTATGTTTATGTCAATTGCTTTAGTGAAACGGTGGAAAATCCGGAAGAATTAGCAATTGCAGTTAGCAACCGACATTTTGGTATCGGTTCGGATGGGTTGATCTTGATTTGCTCGTCTGAGATTGCCGATGTGAAAATGCGGATGTTTAACGCTGATGGTTCCGAGGCCCAGATGTGCGGCAACGGCATCCGCTGCGTGGCCAAGTATGTCTATGACCACAATTTGGTGCGTACAGAAATAGAATTTTCCATTCCCGGATTGGGTACATTCCCGACTTCGCTGCGTATTGAAACCCAGCGGGGCGTATTGACTCTTGGCTTGGACATAGATGAAAATGACACCGTTAGCCGGGTGTGTGTGAATATGGGCCAACCGATTATGGATGCGGTTCAGGTTCCCGTCGCGGTTAGTTCCGAAACCGTCATTGATCAGGAACTGTCCATTGAGGGGCAAACACTGTCAATGACCTGCGTATCGATGGGCAACCCCCACGCGGTCTTTTTCTGTGAGGATCTGGACGATATCGAATTGGCTCATACAGGGGTGCTTATCGAGCACCACGATTTATTTCCCGAACGGGTCAATGCCCATTTTGTCAAGGTCGTCAGCCCGGATGAATTCGTGATGCAGACCTGGGAACGCGGCAGCGGGATTACACTGGCCTGCGGTACTGGCGCCTGCGCCTGTGCGGTGGCGGGGGTTTTAACTGGCCGATGCCAACGGCAGGTAACCGCTCACTTGCCCGGTGGCGATCTGGAACTTTACTGGTGCGAGCAGGACAACTGCGTCTATATGACCGGCCCAGCAACAGAAGTCTTCACAGGACACTGGCCTGCATAGACATATCCCCTATTGGTATGTCTGAAGCCAGTGGTCTGAAAATATAATCAAATCCTGTACATCACCCGATGAGGCCTGCTATGCCTGTGAAAAAATCGCCAAATCCGGCAACTTTACATCGCATGGTGCGTCAAAATCTCCTGTCAGCGGCTCAATCGGAGCAACACCGATTAACTTTATGCTCGGTACTGAATTGTGAACAGAATAATATTTTTCATACCAATTGCCCTATGTTAAAGGATCGCCATGGGTTCCGGTATTTGATCCCACAGAATATACACGGTTATTACTGACATCCTGAACAAAAACAAGCTGAAGCTTGAACTCCCACAACGAATCCAGATTTCTGTGTATTTCCGTGATATCCGTGGTTTAATCTGCAAAAAACAGAATTGGCGGTTGACAAATCACCTCTTTCGGGGTACTTTCTTGGTTCCTTATTTTGTGGAATTGATACAAGTTAACTGTAATATCAGTAACAGAAAGAACTTATATGCCTAAACAGAAAACACACAAAGGGTATGCCAAACGAGTTAAAGTAACCGGCACCGGAAAAGTTATCCGGCCGAAGTCTAACGGAAGCCATCTGATGAGCGGTACGAGCAAAAAAATATGCCGTGGGTTGGATAAGGGTGTGCAGATTACAGGCGCTCGTGCCAAGAAGATCAGGACTTTGTTGAACAAGTAGATATTTGTAAGAGTTCACACTTTAGTGTGTAAAAAACAAGCTAAAGCTTGAATTCCTACACAAAAATAAGGTTGCTTCCCGGCCCCATCAGCTTGCCGCAGCAATCTCTTAATGATGATTTTCAAATGAAAGGAAAGCTGGTATGCCAAGAGTACGCAAAGGGGCTGCTGCCCGTCAAGCCAAGAAACGAGTTCTCAAATCGGTTAAGGGATATCGCGGTGCGGTTCGCACACAAATCCGTCTTGCCAAAGAAGCCCGCACCCGCGCCGATGTTAATGCTCGCATCGGCCGCAAGTTGAAAAAACGCGATTATCGCGGTTTGTGGATCACCCGTCTGAGTGCGGCGTGCCGGATGCGGGATATGCGTTACAGCCAATTTATCGCCGGCCTGAAAAAAGCCGGGATCGAGCTGAACCGCAAGATGCTTAGCGAAATAGCGATTGCCGACGCCGCCGCTTTCGACAAAATCGTCGAACAGGCCAAAGCTGCTCTCGCATAGGGCTTCATCCCGGACGCATTGTTTGACCCCCGATAAGGATTGACGCGAATGCTGGAGCAGTTCACACAGATTGGAAAAAACGCCCGCGCCGAATTAGCGAACATTATGGATGCGGAAGCTTTGGAGGCATTTCGTATTCAGTACCTCGGCCGCAAGGGTTCTGTCACCGGGATGCTCAGCATGATCGGTAAGCTGCCCAAGGAGCAAAAACGAGAGGGCGGTCAGCTCGCCAATCAGATCAAGCAGGAAATCACCCAGGTGTTTGATGCGTTGAAAACTCAACTCGCCTCTTCGACAAAAAAATCCAAGCCGATGATCGATGTGACGCTGCCCGGTATCAGCACCGGTCAGGGTAAATCGCATATTATTTCTCAGACGGTTTCGGAGTTGCTGGAAATCTTTGGCCGGATGGGTTTCGATATTGCCTACGGGCCGGAGGTTGAGGATGAGTGGCACAACTTTATTGCGTTAAATATCCCGCCGGAACACCCCGCACGGGATCCGATTGACAATTTTTATATTGATGAATCAACCCTGCTTCGCAGCCAGACCTCGACGATCCAGATTCGCGTGATGGAAAACACCAAGCCGCCGATTCGTATGGTCGCGCCGGGGCGCGTGTATCGGCCCGATACGGTGGACGCGACGCATATGTTTATGTTCCATCAACTTGAGGCGCTGGTCGTTGATGAGGGTATTACGATGGTGGACCTCAAGAGCAGCGTCAACCAGTTTATCCATACTTTCTTCGGAGCCGATACGAAGTGGCGGTTCCGTCCGAGTTTCTTCCCGTTTACCGAGCCAAGTTGTGAGGTGGATATCCTGTGGGTCGATAAGACCGGCAATGAGAACTGGATGGAGATCGGCGGTTGCGGTATGGTCGATCCCAATGTATTTGACGCCGTCGGCATCGACAGCGAAAAATATACCGGTTGGGCCTTCGGTTTCGGCATCGAGCGGCTGGCGATGAAAAAGTACGGTATCACCGATATCCGCAATCTTTTCGAGAACGATATCCGCTTCCTGAAGCAGTTTTAGCGCAGCGATTTTAAGCTACTGGACACTGAAGACGCCGAGGTCTTAAATATAAAAGAACCACGGAAGGCACGGAAGTTTTTTAACAGGATTAAGGTTTATTTCGCTACGAATTAATACGAATTGGCACAAATCAAAAAGTTTTCAATCTGTCTCAATTCGCGAAATCGGCGGTTTTTTTTAGTTGCGATGGTTGCGTTAATTAATAGAGGGATTGAAAATGGCTCGAAAAGGGATTATATTAGCAGGTGGCAGCGGGACGCGGATGCATCCGGTTACCCAGGTGGTCAGCAAGCAGCTTTTGCCCGTCTATGACAAGCCAATGATTTATTACCCGCTGAGTGTGTTGATGCTGGCCGGAATTCGTGAGATTCTGATTATTTCCACGCCGCAGGACTTGCCGCTGTACCGCAATTTGCTTGGCGATGGGGCAAAGTGGGGCATGTCGTTTGAATATGCGGTCCAACCCAAGCCGGAAGGGCTGGCTCAGGCGTTTATCATCGGCAAAGATTTTCTGGCCGGTGGTCCGGCGTGCCTGATTCTGGGGGATAATATTTTTTACGGTCATGAACTGACTGCCTCGCTTCAGGAGGCCACATCTTGTGAAGAGGGGGCGACCATCTTTGGTTATTATGTGCGTGACCCCGAACGCTATGGCGTGATCGAGTTTGATGATGCCGAGAATGTACTCAGCATTGAGGAAAAGCCGTCAAACCCGAAATCCAATTACGCGGCGGTGGGGTTGTATTTTTACGATTCGCAGGTTGTTGATATTGCGGCGGCAGTTAAGCCATCGCCTCGCGGAGAGCTTGAGATCACCGATGTCAATAGGGCCTATTTACAGCAGGGGAAACTCCGGGCTAAATTACTGGGTCGCGGACTGGCCTGGCTGGATACGGGGACACCAGATTCGATGCTGGGAGCGTGTAATTTTGTCCAGACGATTCAGCAGCGGCAGGGGCTGATGATCTCCTGTCCTGAGGAGATCGCCTATCGATCCGGCTGGATTGACGCCGAACAATTGTTGCGACTGGCAGAACCGCTTAGCAAGAACGGTTATGGTCAGTACCTGGCCGCCATCGCAACGGAGCCGCATCGATGACATCCTTGAAGGGTGGTAAATTCTCGCGAGTTAAGCTGTAATTTTTTAGCGAAAAGCTATTATCCGCGTATAAACGGAGAAATTTAACTGTGATCACTATAATAAAAACCGGTATCGAGGGCGTGTTGATATTTGAACCGAAGGTCTTTGGTGATGACCGAGGTTTTTTCATGGAGACCTGGAGTCGTGACCGATATAGGGAGGCGGGTCTGGATGTTGAGTTTGTCCAGGACAATATCTCTTCTTCCAGCCGGGGGGTATTGCGGGGGCTGCATTATCAAAATCCCCAGCCGCAAGGGAAACTGGTGCAGGTCTTAAAGGGCGAGGTGCTGGATGTGGCGGCCGATATCCGCGTGGGGTCACCGACTTTTGGCAAGGTGGCAACCTGTCTTTTATCAGATGAAAACCGCAGACAGTTTTATGTTCCCGCCGGGTTTGCGCATGGCTTTTGTGTGTTGAGTGAGACGGCGCTGTTTTTATACAAATGTACGGCGTTCTACAATGCCGGGGCCGAAGGCGGCCTGCTCTGGAACGACCCGGATTTAGGGATCGATTGGCCGGTGGCCGATCCGATCCTCTCAGAAAAGGATTCAAACGCACCACGACTGAAAGATATTCCGAAAGAAAAATTACCTGTTTACACCCTTTAGGGGCGGCGTATAAATAAACGGGGGAATTTAATCGTAAGCGCTATTGATAAGGGCTGATTGAGCGATGGCATTTCAAACAATGACGATTTTAGGCGGTAAGGGTATGTTGGGAACGGATCTGGTGGCAACTACAAAAAAACGCGGCTTCGATGTGTGTGTGTACGACCTGCCGGAATTTGATATCACAGATGACAAACAGCTCGAAGCGGCGGTTTCAGGCAGTGAGGTCATTGTCAACTGTGTGGCCTATACGAATGTTGATCATGCCGAGACCCAAACGGAATTAGCAAACGAGATTAACGGCTATGCGATCGGTCGGCTGGGGCAGATCGCTAAAGACGCCGGCGTTCCGGTTCTGCACATTAGTACGGATTTTGTCTTTGATGGTACGAAAGCCGCTCCTTATGACGAACTGGATAAGCCCAACCCGATCAGTGCTTATGGCGGCTCGAAGCGGCTGGGCGAAACACGGCTGGCTGAATCCGGTTGCGCCCATTGTATTGTTCGCTTGCAGTGGTCCTATGGTAAACAGGGTGTCAACTTCATTACGAAAATCCTGAATGCTGCTAAGCAGCGGGATCTGCTAAAGGTTGTCGATGACCAGGTCGGTTCACCGACCCATACCGTTGAGATTGCAAAAGTGATTCTCGATTTATTGCAGATGAAAACTTTTCCGACAGGTATTTATCATTGTGCCGCAGGAGGCTTTGTCAGCCGATATGAGATGAGCCGGTTTCTTTTTGATATGTTGGGAGTTCAAACAAAAATTGAGCCCTGTAAAACGGCGGATTTCAAGAGCGCTGCACAACGCCCCTTAAACAGCCGCTTTGACTGTACGAAGTTGGAAACCCTGCTGGGCCGGTCAATGCCGACATGGCAGGAGATGCTAAAAAATTATTTAGCCACGGGAAACTTTTGAACCACAAATGAACGCGAATGGGCTTAGTGCGGTCGAACCGCAACCCAAAAAAATAAAACCGCCGATTACGCCGATTTACGCAGATTTTTAAAATAAAGGCGGGAGGCAAAGGATAATCACTATCTAATTGTAATAGGAAATTGAAAATTGAAAATTAAAAATCTTCTTGTAACCGGCGGAGCCGGGTTTATCGGTGCCAATTTTGTGCGGATGGTACTGGATGAACAGCCCGGAACGCGGGTGGTGAATCTGGACAAACTGACCTACGCCGGCAATCTTGAAAACCTCACTGGCTATATGGATAGCTCCGATCATATCTTTGTTAAAGGGGACATTGGCGATGCCGATCTTGTGTCAAAGCTGATTGATGAACACAAAATCGATGCGATCATCAACTTCGCCGCTGAAAGCCATGTGGACCGTTCGCTGGTGGAACCGGGGGTGTTTATCCAGACGAATGTACAGGGAACGCTGACCTTGCTGAAGTTGGCGTTGGAAAAAAAGATTGAGCGCTTTGTTCAGGTATCCACTGACGAAGTGTATGGTTCGCTGGGCGAAGAGGGCCTCTTTGCCGAGACCACACCGCTGAGTCCTAACTCGCCGTATTCGGCCAGCAAGGCGGCGGCGGATATGCTTGTGGCCGCGTTCGGGCACAGTTTTGGCTTGAAATATAACATTACCCGCTGCTCTAATAACTATGGCCCGTACCAGTTTCCAGAAAAGATGCTCCCGCTGATGATTCACAATGCTTTGAACGACAAGGAATTACCTGTTTACGGCGATGGCCTGTATGTACGGGACTGGCTGTATGTGTATGACCACTGCACGGCGATCTGGAAAGTGCTGACTGAGGCCGAGCCTGGGACGATTTACAATGTCGGCGGCAATAATGAGAAAACTAATATGGAGGTGATCGGTTCGGTTCTGGAGCGGCTGGACAAGCCGGAGTCGCTGATCCGCCATGTCAAAGATCGCCCCGGCCACGATCGCCGGTATGCGATTGATTCGTCAAAGATTATGTCCGAGCTGGGTTGGACTCCGACGGTTACATTTGAAGAGGGAATGCTGAAGACAATTGATTGGTATCTTTTAAATTCGGACTGGCTTGATCATATCGTTTCCGGCCAGTATCAGCAGTATTACGATGGTATGTACAAAAACCGTTAACCTTACGGGCAAATATCCACCAAAGATGAAAGAATCACTGGATTCGCCGCTAGCAGACCCGGCAAAAGGGGGTCTCGCTGGTTAAATTGTCGCGGTTTGGCATTTTTGTCGATCACTTTTCCGCCCGCTGCTTCGATAAGCAGCCAACCAGCGGCGACATCCCATTCATTTTTCGGCACCAGCGTAAAGGTGGCGTCATCCAGCCCGGCGGCGACGCGGGCCATTTTGTAGGCGACTGAACCCATCGGGACAATCTCAAAGGGCTCGGTTTTAAACGGCTTCCATTCGCCACGTTTGACCTCGCTGCGGCTGGCTAGCACGGTTGCGCCAACGAGGTCATGTTTGTCCGTCACCTTGGCGGGTTTGCCGTTGAGTGTTATCCCTGTGTTTCGTGTTCCCAGAAATGTCTGGTTTGCGGTCGGGCTGCAAATGCCCGCCGCTTCGGGGCGTCCATTGACGATGTAAGCGACCGAAATACACCATTCGGGGATACCTTGGATGAACTCGCGTGTGCCATCTATCGGGTCGACGATCCAGA
>JAGGWF010000198.1 GCA_021157685.1 Planctomycetota bacterium
AAGTTAACCGCTTGCCTTTCTTTATATAACCATTTATTAAATAAAGTCTTACAACAGCGGCATTAAAAAATGACGCATGAAAAACAAGGAAATGCAGGTTTGTATTACGAATACCGGTGAATGAATAAAGAATTGAGAATGAAGAATGTAGAATGGAACGACCTATGATGAAGGTGATTTGGACATTTATTGGGATTGCGGTGGTGCTGGTGGGTTGGGGGATGACTTGGGCGAATCAGAATGCGCGGATCTGTGAGAACCAAGGGCGGATTGAGCCCCCTAGGGGCGATAGGGGAGTGACCCGGTGCTAGTGAGATAATATGTAGGCCATCCTAA
This sequence comes from Planctomycetota bacterium, assembly GCA_021157685.1. Classification (GTDB taxonomy): domain Bacteria; phylum Planctomycetota; class Phycisphaerae; order Sedimentisphaerales; family Anaerohalosphaeraceae; genus 4572-13. The sequence goes on from JAGGWF010000198.1 coordinate 337, forward strand.
AGAAGTCGATATAGTGATATTGACCCAAATTTTAATATCATTATCGAAAGGATGACCCATGAGTAGATTAGCAAAAGTTGACAGTTTTTTCAAGAATGTGAATTTAACAAGTGACGACGAGGTTTTTGTCGGTGTTGATGTTCACAAAAAGACGTATCATGTGGCTCTTTTTCTGAATGATATGCCGGCGATTGATTTTGGAATGGTAGCAGAACCCAAACAGCTTCATAAAAAGCTTCAGCCAATGGCTCGGTCAATAAGAAATATTGCCTATGAAACCGGGCCTACAGGATATGGTTTGGCTCGTCATCTTATAAAAAACAAGCTGCCTGCAACCGTTGTAGCGACCTCAAGAATCCCGCGTCCGGTCGGAGCTGAAGATAAGACGGACAGACTTGACAGCAGAAAACTGGCCGAATATTCAGCGAAAGGTCTGCTCCGTCCTATTACGATACCCAGTCCCAAGCAGGAAGCTGACAGGCAGTTGTATCGAATGCGTCATCGGCAAGCACTTCAATTTGCTAAAGTAAAAGTTCAGATTAAATCATTTCTGCTGATGCACGGTATTCAAGAGCCTGATGGGCTTGCAAGCTGGACGATAGCAGGCATTGGCGAACTACGCGGTATGCGTTTACTGGACACACTGAGATTATCGCTGGATGAGCTTTTAAGCGACTACGATTATTTCAAGAACAGGATCAAGGTACTCAATAAAATACTTTCTGATAATCTTGACAAAGGGGTCCTGGGGCATCGTATGGATCTGCTGAAAACGCATCCGGGTGTGGGTGCTGTCGTTTCCTGCCAGTTTGCGACCGAGCTATTTCATTACAGGGATTTCAGTTCAACCCGGCAATTGTATAAATATCTTGGCCTAAGCCCTCGTGTCAGTCAGAGTGGTGAAAGAAGCAGCAACGGTTCAATTAATAAAATAGCGAATGGGCGTTTGCGAAATAATCTTGTTCAGGCTGCGTGGAGTTGGGTTCGTACTGACATCGAAGCTAAAAAGTGTTTTTATCGTATTTGTGATAACTGTGGGGGTCTCAAGCAAAAAGCGATTATAGCCATGGCGCGGAAGATGTCCGGGCATTTATGGGCCATGCTGATCAATGATCAACCGTATGATAAGAATAAGGCGAAATGCCGACATCACAAAGAAAGGTGAAAAATAAGGTTTGGCCTTCGGCCAGGCTATTATATTCTTTTCAAATACCCCCCAACCGAAGCCAGATTCTTGTGGGGGCCAGATAAAAAGGTTAAGCTCAATATCAAATTGCTGATCACGATCGTGCCCTGTGCCATGAGCACGTTTTGAGATTGTGACTGCAGTGTGATTTATAACGAAAAATTAACATGTGCCGTTGAGCACGAATAACAGAACGAGCGGAAAAACCTTTATGTGGAAGGTATATCTGTGGAAATGTAAAAAAAATAAAAAAACGCTATTTTGTACTTGAAGGATGGCCTCATAACAGGGCACGATGTTTGCTCCTGTGACCGACGAAGGAGGGAACATGATGCAAACAGCGTGACGGAACGGTCAAGTTCAAGCAAATGCTGGGGATATGCGACCCGGTGCATGACGGTCGTGATAACCGTGACACGGCCGGTGTGGCTAGCGAAGGCACGAGATTGCTGCTGTTGCAATCGTAGTGCGTGAGCGGTGATGTGCGATGCCAGGGGCGTTCAGTGCAAGAGAAGCGTTGGGGTGACCCTGTGGTAGCGAGGGCCTGATGTTTGCTCTTTTCCGCAAACAGCAGGACAGAGCGGACAATGTGGATGAACGCTGGCGTTGACGACCCTGTGGCTTGATATTCGTGATGACCGTGATGCGCCCGTAGAATGCTGGATGTGCGATACCAGGGGCGATCATTGCAAGTGAACCGTTGGGTGACCCGGTGTGAGCATTGGGACGAGTTTGCATCAGGCCATTTTTAATTCAAAACTCACAATTCAACATTCGCTTCAGCATTAGCCGAAGCGCTTCGCCGCCTCGTCGGCCAGCCCTTGATTCCGTTCGGCATAGATGGCCGTGGCACTCATATTCGTATGTCCCAGCGCCGCCCCGGCACATTCGTATCCCATCTCCTTCCGAACCTTCGTCGCCGCCGTATGCCGCAGCTGATACGGCGTCCAGTAGGGCAGTTCCTTGTCGGGATCGCCACCGCCCTTCCGTATCACCTTGCGTGCTGCCGTGGTTGCATACCGCACTGCATTGCGGTAGTTCGTAGAATCATACTTGTCTCCAGCCGTCCGTTTCGGGGCATCCTTTCGGTTAGTTCCCACCCGATTGCCGCAGGACAGCGGCGTTTTTCTCTCTCGGGACGCCTTTTCAAGCCGCTGTTTCTCCGATTCAGCGGGTGAAAAACAGTGCGCATCCTCCGGACGCAATAGAAACGGTGTCAGCAGTTCCTGCCCCCGCGGCCCGATGGACACGATCCGTTCGATATTGCGGTAGATGTTCTTGTGTTTTTCCGGGTAGTAGTGCCAGACAGCTTCCGATCGATCCAGATCGCACGGCCGAAGCAGGCACATCTCTGTCGGGCGCATCCCCGTCAGCAGCTGCAGTTCGATCATGGCGGCCACGATAGGCGTCGTATAGGGCAGGATTGCATAGACATGCTGTTCATCAACCGGCAGGATGCGTTTGCTCTCTTTGGCCCGTGTTCGTCCGCGTTTGAGTCCGGCCACCGCCTGCAGCCCATGCAGGGTCATGGGCGAAACAATTTGCTCGGAGACCGCCCACTTGAACATGCGGCGAATTGTGCTGATACGATGATTGATCTGGTTGCGGCACCACTTTTTGTCGATCATAACCTCCCGCACTTCTTTGAGCCGCAGCGGACCGAATTCGTCCACGCCCAGGGACGGGAAACAGTCCAGCAGCACTTTCAAGGTGCATTCGATATACTCAGCTTCTGAAGTAGCTGTCCCTTCCGAATCCACATAGTACTCCCTGGCAAACGCCATATACGCCCGCACCAGATCGGGGATGATCTTTATATCTCCCTCCACTGGCACATCGGTCTGGAAAAGATGTTCTTGGAGCAGTTGTTTCGCGCATTCGACAGCCACGGCATAGTCGGTGGTGGCATAGCGGGAGCCGATCGGTTTGAGCGGCCGTGCCTTGGATTTGTCTTCGCCGGGCAGTCGAACCTTCCACCAGTAGCGGTTTTTGTTGAGGTAGATCGTTCCGGGCAGATCGGCGGCGTGTTTTTGATTTCGTTTTTTTCGAGCCATCGTTTTTCCTTTCTGTGCACTGTTGTCTTGAGTCTGTTTGACTCGCAAGAGTTATACAAAAGGTTATACGACAGTTCCCGCGGCGCATAGGATAAAAAAAATATTTTCATTACCCTATGCAAGCAAAGACTTTACAAGAATCGGGGTGACAGGATTCGAACCTACGACTTCCTGGCCCCAAACCAGGCGCTCTAGCCAAGCTGAGCTACACCCCGTAGAAGCGAGAGATAATACCGAATCTCACCCACCCTGTCAACAAAAATG
>JAGGWF010000205.1 GCA_021157685.1 Planctomycetota bacterium
CAAAACCGCCCTGTCGGACCTATCCTTAATGCCATCAATGACTTAGGCGCAAACAGCCAAACGCACAAAGACAACGGATGCCCTCCACTGACTATCTCCGGCCAACTCCGCGGCGGAAAAACGACGATCGAATGCAAATCAAGCCAATATTTATCCAGTTTACTGCTCGCCTGCCCGCTCGCCGAGGGGGACACTGAAATCAGTGTTCCGCTACTCTACGAACCGGATTACGCCCGAATAACGCTCGACTGGCTGGACCGACAAGGCATTCAATATGAAACCAAAGCCGACCTGAGTTGGTTCCGCATCCCCGGCGGTCAACGGTATAATGCTTTCGACCGTACAATCCCGGCGGATTTTTCCAGTGCCACATTCTTCCTCTGCGCGGGGGCCTTAGTCGGTGAGGATGTCCTGATTCAGGGACTGGATTTTGACGACTCTCAGCCAGACAAAGCGGTCGCTGAGTACCTGATCGCCATGGGAGCGGATATTGCGACAGAAAAAGACGGCATTCGTGTGGGGCGATCCGATTTAGTGGGCTGCGAGATCGACATGAACCGCACGCCTGACGCCCTGCCGGCGATGGCCGTTACCGCCGCATTCGCCGAAGGCACCACCCGGCTGGTCAATGTCCCCCAGGCACGCGACAAGGAAACCGACCGCATCGCCTGCATGGCGAAAGAGTTATCTAAACTGGGTGCAGACATCGAAGAACTGCCCGACGGCCTTGTCATTGGCGGCCACGGCGGAGCCGACCTAACCCCCTGCCCGGTCAACGGCGGCGGCGACCACCGCATCGTCATGGCGATGTCCATAGCTGGGCTGGCACTGGGAGGCCCAATGTCCATCGACACCGCCGAGGCGATGAATGTCACATTCCCCGAATTCGTCACATTAATGAAGCGACTCGGCGCTCAGATGACACTGACCGATTCCTGATAGATCAATAACGAAGGTCGATATCCCCGGCGGCCAAAAACGCGGACAAAAGTTCCGTTTCAAAAGTCCTTTCACGCCAACCGCTTTAATTCCTTTTCCATCTTGTAACCTTTCTGAAAAACCTTTCACTAACTCTCTGAAAAGGCCCCGAGAAAGGGAAAAATCGTTAGAAATCAATCATTGAAAGGAACAGAAATGAAGACAAGAACACTCACAATCAGCACACTTCTGCTGGCGATCGTACTGGCTCCACTGGCTATGGCCGAACGCAATCAGCGTGGACCTCACAGCGGACGAGAATGCGGTGACTTCCATAAGCGGCCCGGCGGTTTTAGTGGACATCCCGGCATGGGCGGCTTTCTGCTTGGCAGGATGGCGGATAAACTCGAACTGACCGACGAACAACGGGCCGACATCAAAGCCATTACGGAAGAGGCCAAACCCGAAGCCGAAGAAGTTCGCCAAGCCGTCCGCGAAGCGATGAAGGCCCTGCATGAGGCCACCGCCGATGGTACGAAGGCAGAGATTATCGCCGCCGGAAAAGCCGTCGGAGACACCATGACAGAACAGGCCCTCTTGCGGGCAGCCAGGATGAAACAACGGGCAGCCAGGATGGAACGGATTGAAGAAATTCTGACCGACGAACAGTTCGCGCAGTTTGAAGAACTCAAGGCCGAGATGAAAAAACGCATGCAGCAGCGACACAAGGATGGTGACGGCCCTCACAAACGCGATGGACAGCGACGCTGGCAAAAACCTAGCCAAGACTAAACAGCACAATAACTAGCAATATACAGCAAAGACCCCGTTGATCTCTGACAACGGGGTCTTTTCAGTTCATTGAAAACTGTTTATTACTGTTTACTGGAAACGGTAGTCCGCAATTCCTTATTAATCCGCACACTGCACCATTCCTTACCGCACATCGTGCAGTAATCCTCGCCGCCCTGTCCGGGCATCGTACTCTGTTTGCACGCCTCTTCATACATCGCACGGGCCGTCTTTGTATCGATCGCCTCGTCCAAATGCTTTTCCCAGTCCAAATTGGCCCGTGCCTCACTGATCCGGCGGTCGCGTTCGGCGGCATTGCCGAATCCGCGTGCCACATCCGCCGCATGTGCGGCGATCTTAGAGGTCACAACACCGGCCCGCACATCATCCGTATTCGGCAGCCCCAGATGCTCCCGCGGCGTCACATAGCACAAAAACGACGCACCATAAAACGCCGCCGCCGTGCCGCCGATAGCACTGGTAATATGGTCATAACCCGGGGCGATATCTGTTACAAGCGGGCCAAGTACATAAAACGGAGCATCGTTGCAGATTTCCTGCTGCATCTCCATATTCTTTTGAATCTGATCATACGGCACATGCCCCGGGCCCTCAACCATGACCTGGCACCCCTTTTCCTGCGCCCGTTGCGTCAACTCACCCAGCGTGCGAAGCTCGGCAATCTGCGCTTCATCCGTCGCATCGGCAATACAACCCGGCCGCAATCCGTCGCCCAGCGAAAAACACACATCATATTGGCGCATAATATCGCACAGGTCGTCAAACAATTCATACATCGGGTTTTGCTTATTGTGATGAACCATCCACTTGGCCATGAGCGCCCCGCCCCGGCTGACGATTCCACAGACCCGGCTGCCCAGAAGGTCCAGATGCTCTTTCAACAGCCCCGCATGGATCGTGAAAAAATCCACACCCTGTTTGGCCTGTTTTTCAACGATCTTCAAAATCGTGCTGGTGTCAATGTCTTCAACTGTCCGATCCATAATCACCTCATACACCGGCACAGTCCCAAACATCACCGGACACAAGCTCATCAATTTTTCACGAATCGCATCCAGATCACCACCGGTACTCAAATCCATCATCGCGTCCGCTCCGGCGTCCAGAGCCACCTTCATCTTTTCGATCTCACCATCCAGCGACGACCGCACACTGCTGCATCCGATATTGGCGTTAATCTTAACCGACACCGCCCGCCCCACCGCCGCGGGAACCAAATTCCCCGCCAAGTGAATCGTGTTCGCCGGAATCACCAGCCGACCCGCCGCCAGTTCGTCCCGAATGATATGGACATCGACGCCCTCCTGCTGGGCGACGCATTTCATTACTTCGGATATCTGCCCCTCACGGGCCAATTCAAGTTGTGTTGACATTATAAAACTCCAAAAAAAAATCGCTTCATCAATAGAAGCGACCGACAAGATGTATTCAATTTGTCAGCAACGCTTCCCTACGCAGGTGTTGCCCGTACTGCACCGGGCTCCCTGATCAGGTTCGAAGGGTTTTTCTCAGGCCGAAAACCAAGCCACCCCCAGCGAACAATCCGCATTATAGACCCATTGTCAAATAAAGTCAAAACCCGTTTCCATGCCCCTAAAACAAGACTCATCAGGTCGCCTCTGTGTCGATATATTGGTATAATTGTATACAAAACATAGCACTTTGGATCCCGTTAAGGAGCTGCGTATAAATAAACTGTTCATTTGTCGCTCAGATTTGCATTAGATTTAGTCGCAATCGATTACAGTGAAACCGCAGGCATAGCTATTTCTATATCGAGGATTTCGCGATTGAGATTCGGCTGA
>JAGGWF010000173.1 GCA_021157685.1 Planctomycetota bacterium
GGCTTTCTGCTTCGAGTTCCTCTTGGCCGATGCACTTTCCTCTGCTAGCTCCGCCGGGACCGCCGTCCCTTTGTTCGCCGGCTTCTCAGGTACTATTGCATCGTCCGACTCCTCGGCAACATACTCAATGGGATTACGGATATTATCCTTGCCCACGTTATCCGGCTTGCTGCCGGACCCTGCCGAGGTATCCCGATTCTCGCGCAGAGAGTGTCCACACATGCCAGGTTCTACGACTCCGCCGAATTCAAAAGCGTCTCGCGTTTTGTCGTCGCCTTTGATTTTGCCTTCCCCTGCAGCCAACCGGGTCGGCATTCGAGATGAAGTGATTTCGGAGCTCAATGGCTGGCCTGTGCTTTCCCCTGTCAACGCTTCCCCACGCCATCGCGGGTCGTCGAGGCATGACTCGGGGCCAAAGTAGTGCGCGTCACCTTCTTTGTAAGACTCTTTCATTCTCTACTCTCTGCCGATTTTAATCGGCGCTTTCCGGCTGTCCCTAGTTGTTCTATGTCACCAGTTCTTTTAGCATGAACATATTGATACTCGTTTGAAATCCTCCACTGATTCAGGTATGGAGAAAAACTTTTTTCCTGGATGGCCCCATCAGGTAAAAATTCAACCAACCTTAACCAGCCGTCGCCACCATTGTTTATCCACTGAGCATTGAAAACTGCCTGGTGGACAAAATTGCCATGAATACCTTCATCAGATCTATGCCCAGTAGCAATGCCGTCACCATCTCTATCCATATAGTGACCATTGAAAACCATACTGAAATTTTTATGCCGTGAAACCATCTCATCCCATAGCTGTTGCCCGCAGTGCGTATCAACCAACCCATAATCCTGTGGACTGCCCGGAGTTCCCGGTAGAGTTCTCTGAACTTCACCCGTTTGGATCCTGGACAGCTCATCCATAAACTCGTGTACAATCAAGATAGCTTCGTAGTCTGAATTATCAGAGAGAACCTGATTAGACCAATCTACTACCGCCTGGCGAGGCCCGAATTCCAATGCCAACACAAGGAATTTCCGGCCATTTGAAGATGTCCATTTGTAATACGAATTTTCAATTTTACCCGTTTCAAAGGATCCGCCATAGATCGCTTGATTAAGGGGATTATCCGTTATTTTAAAATAATTATTAATCGCTGTTGAGCTGAATCCATCGTGATTTCCAACTGCCAACGCATAAGGCACAAAACCATCAAGGATCGACATTGACTCCTTAGCAGCAAGCCACTGAGAAGTGATGTTGTCATTTGTTATATCACCACCATGCAGTACCATTTCAATATTGCGAGCAACGGCGTTGTCCTTGATCCACTGCGTCATACATTTAAATATTTCATTATTGCTGGCACTACTAACATATATCTGTGTATCAGGAATGAAAACCATACTTATCGAACCAGGCACAAAAGCTATCGGATCATCATTACCCACAGCTTTGCTGCAACCAGCGACACCGGCGGCGATACATGCGGCCAACACTACCATTGTACTCGTTTGTCGAGTAGACATAACAGGGTTCCTCATTTAGGTATAATTTGTTTTCGCTGTTTCTCTTGCCTTTCGGTATCAGGCAAATTAAAAGAACTAAAAGGGGTCAGACAACCTTTTTCTGTCCCAAATATGCTTTCTTTGACAGATAGTTCTGCACATAGTCGGTTACGGCATCTTCAAGGGTCGTGGTGTCTTTGTCATAGCCGGCGGCGCGGAGTTTGTCTGTGGTGGCCTGGGTGAAGTACTGGTATTTTCCCTGCAAATGGTCGGGCATGTCGATGTATTCGATATTCGGTTCTATGTCCATCGCGGCAAAGGTCGCTTTGGCCAGGTCGTTCCAGTTTCGCGCGGTGCCGGTGCCGACATTGAAGATGCCGGATGCGTCCTGATTTTCAAGGAAAAACAGCGTCATATCGACTGCGTCCTTAACATAGATAAAGTCTCGCAGTTGCTCGCCATCGTTGTAATCGGACCGATTCGACTTAAACAACTTCACCTTACCGGTATCGCCGATCTGCTCAAACGCCGGTATCACAAAGCTCCGCATCCCGGCCTTGTGGTACTCGTTGGGGCCAAAGACATTGAAATACTTGATGCCAACAAAACGATCCAGCAACCCCTGCCGTTTGCACCACAGGTCAAACATCTGTTTGCTGTAGCCGTACATGTTCAGCGGCATGAGCGTTTCGAGTGCATCCTCGTCATCAGCAAATCCCTTTTCGCCATCGCCATAGGTCGCCGCACTCGAGGCATAGATAAACCGTGCGTCCACTTCCAACGCCCAGCCAGCCAGCAGCTTGGAAAATTCGTAGTTGTTCCGCACCAGGTACGAGCAGTCCGCCTCGGTCGTATCCGAACAGGCCCCCATGTGGACTATCGCCTCCAGGTCAATCTGCAGATCCGTATCGGAAACCATCTCGGAAAAATCTTCCGCTTCCATATAGTCCGCATAGGACAAATTTCGCAGGTTCTTCCACCGCTCGTCCTTGCCAAGAATGTCCACAATCAGAATGTCGTCAATACCCCTTGCATTCAGTTCAGCCACGATCGCCGAACCAATAAAGCCCGCTCCGCCGGTTACCAGGATCATATCATATACTCCCAACAGTTAATTTGGCAAAAAACACTCATTTTTCCCCCCAAGACAGTACCTTTTTACCCTCTCGATGTCAAATACAAACAGAAAACACTAAGGACCTGCGTGGATACCACCCTTAATGTGAAGATGAGATGAGAAATGGACAGGTTATTGATACGCAGTTCCTAAGTTCTTCACTTTTCCAATATCAGGGTTGAGGAAATCATCCGCCTGCTCAGCGACTCACCGGCCAGTCGCTTCAAAACGGCGAATTGCAGCATCGCGACACCCGCGACCATCGCTGTCAATACCGCCGGGAACACGGCAAACCCGAACCTGTCTGCCAGTACACCAGCCACAACCGGCCCCACCACGCCACAGAGACCCACGACCGTTTCATTGACAGCTATATACCGCGCACTGCGATGCGGGTGTACCAGCGAGTGAAACACCAGCCTGAAGAAAAACGAACCTGAAAACACGCCGTAACACGCAACCGAAGCGTACAGGCCAAGCGTCCGCAGCGGTACAGTCAACACGGTTGCCCCATCGATAGCCGGCAGGAGCGATACACCAAAACCCGCCAAGCCAAGCAATCCGAATGCTGCAAAACCCACGACCGGTCCGGGGCGAAACATCCATGTCCTGCTGCGGAGAAAACTCAACCCCACCAGCGCCTGCACAACATACAGCAAGGCGATGATCGAACCAATCCGCGACTTCGGAATCGCAAAAGCTACCCCGACAGACGGCAGCAGGGCCAGGAATGAATAAATCCCCAAACATCCAACCCCAGCGACCACCCAACCCAACCATGCCAGATCGCCCATGGCGTGATAGTTCACATCCTCTGCGTTACAACTTGATTGGCCGGGGGCCGGCTGACTCGGCGCAGCAACCTCGCTGTGATGATATTTCGCATGATGCTTCAGCAAATGTATGCCGCCAGCTGTCAGCAGGCCCAGCAAACCGGTGAAGGCAAAACACCACGGCCAGCCCAACCATTGGTAGATAAAACCCGCGATAAAAGGCCCGCTCGCGAACCCCAGACTCCATGAGAAAGTATACATCGCCACCGATCGCACCACACCCTGATGCGGGTCCGGCTCAACGGCCTTCATAAACACCTGGAATGGGAGAAAAAACAACGCCGAGGCCACCGCCAAAACCGCCATGATAGTGTATATCGCCAAAATACCCTCAAAAAGCACGAACGCCCCGGCCGTAGCAGTGAACAGCAAACTTGCGACAATCAGCATCGCCGCGGCGTTGCGTGAGGTAACAAACCGGAGAAGTATCTGATTACTTGCGATGTACACCGCTGCCCATGCGGCGAATACCATCGCGACTTCCGTCCTGCTTCGACCGGCATCGGCAAGGCGATTGCTGCATACGAACATTGTCGCTGCGATGATCACATCAGCCATGGCGGGAAATAGATAAATCAAAAATCGAGTCATGACAGCCCTTCTTCAACAAGTTCCTGAGAGTTTTTATTTTATAGTTTATGACAAAAAATACCGGTTTTCGCCCTTAAGACAGTACATCTTTACCGTTTTAATGTCAAATGCAAACAGATAATAGGAGCAGACGATGCCTGCGTGGCCATTACTTAGGAGAATGTTATTGAAAACGGACGGATAAAGGGGTAGAAATAAGTTTTGAATTGATGTGTTTTGATTTGAATTGACATGAATGTCGGACAAAAAAAGAGTGTTTATGTGAATTGTAAGCTCAAAAACGCCGATAAAGGGCTGGAATACGCGAAGTATTCAAAAGGCACAGCCACAAGTGCCGATAATAATGCCAAGAACAGAAGAATACAAGGACACAGGAACTCTGGAATATAAGGATTTTGATATGCACTACCCACTGATCGGCGAACGACAGGAACCATTAAACAACGCGATGCAGCCGCGATTGCAGCAACCGGGGTATCAGCGGATGCGCGAGATGACGCTGGATGATCTGCTGCTGGAAAATCGGATCGTCTTTATGATCGGCGAGATCAACTACCGGATGGCCACTGAGGTCATCATGAAGCTGCTGTATCTGGACAACCTCAAAAGCGGAGTCGAGATCAACCTGTACATCAACTCTCCCGGCGGCAGCGTCGATGATACGATGGCGATCTATGATACCATGCGGTTCATCGGTTCGCCGGTGGCCACCTTCTGCATCGGTCGCGCCCAGTCCGGCGCCGCCGTTGTTCTGGCCGCAGGCGCTGAAGGCAAACGCCATGCCCTGCCGCACGCAAAAGTCATGCTGCATCAGCCCTGGGGCGGTGTTACCGGACAGGCCGAGGACATCCGTATTCAGGCCGAAGAAATCCTCAAAGCCAAGCGAACCATCAACGAACTGCTGGCCAAGCATACCGGGCTGACCCCGGAAAAAATCGCCGAAGAAACCGAACGCGATAAATATATGACCGCCAAAGAGGCCAAAGCGTACGGCCTGATCGACGAAGTACTGATCAAGCCGGAAGACGACAAGAAAAAGTCTAAAGAGAAAAAAGAGAAAAAAGAAAAGAAAAAATAAAACATAGACTTCAGGACTGAAGACTGTAACCTGAATTATGAGGAATTATTATGAGTCATTTAGTACCCATTGTTATTGAACAGAGCGGCCGCGGCGAACGGGCCTACGATATTTTCTCCCGGTTGCTGAAAGACCGGATCATTTTTCTCGGCGGCGGCGTCGATGATGATGTCGCCAATCTCATCATCGCCCAGATGCTGTTTCTGAGCAACGAAAACGATGAAGCCGACATTCATTTTTACATCAACTCCCCCGGCGGCGTGATCACCTCCGGGCTGGCCATCTATGACACAATGCAGTTTTTGCGCTGCGATGTATCCACCTATTGCGTCGGGCAGGCCGCAAGCATGGGAGCCGTGTTGTTTGCCGGCGGCACCAAAGACAAACGCTATATGCTGCCCAACAGCCGAATCCTGCTGCACCAGCCGTTGATTTCAGGCGTGATGCAGGGACCGGCCACCGATCTGGAGATCGAGGCCAAGGAAATCCTGCGATTGCGACAGCGGCTTTATGATATCCTGTCCAAACATACGGGCAAAAATGCCAAAGATATCGAGAAAGACTGCGACCGCAACCTGTGGCTGGAAGCCGATGAATCTATCGCCTACGGGTTGGCGGACAAGATCCTGCAAAAAGCGCCGCATGTAACAAAAGAAAAAAAGTAAGGTAGCACGGGCTTCCAGCCCGTGTTGCAAGGGCCCATAGTGCGACAAAGCCCGTAGGGTTTCAAATAAGGATAGCCGCGGGCACAGCAAAGTGGAACCCGTGGTTCGTTGACGCAAGAAAAAACGACCCTGTAGGGGTCGAATAACCGAACGGCGGCTATTATTGTTATGACCCCCTCCGGGGTCTATGGAGAACAAAATGAAAAGACGGATCGTTAGCTTCATCCTTATGACCTTAGCCGCGATGCTAACCGGATGCAGCAGCGGGCCAAAGCGGCCCTGGAACACCCTTAAAGAGTGCATACAGGCAAACACTGAACTGTCCATGCAGGTCCAGGCCTTGGAATCCGAAAACACCCAACTCACTGAGCAGGTCAATACGCTTTCGACCCTTGACACCGCGGCCCGGCTGGAAGCGCTGGACACGCTCGAAAAAGTCCGCCTTGGCAAACGCACCGGCTTCTATGATAAGGACGATAACGGCACCAATGAAACACTCGTGGTCTATCTGGAACCGCTGGACACGGCACAGGATTACACCAAAGCCGTCGGCAAGGTCGACATTCAACTCTGGGATCTCGATGCGACAGCGGACAAAGCAAAACTGGCCGAATGGACCGTTGAGCCGGCCGACCTGCACAAAACATGGGGCGGCACCCTCTTCACCGCTTACTACCGCATCAAACTCCCGCTGGAAATCGTCACCGACCAGCAAAAAGATTACACGGTTAAGATAACCTTCACCGACTACCTCACCGGCAAAGTCCTGACCGACCAGAAAGTCCTGCCGAACCGTTCCATCCCATCAGAGCCGCGACAGTAATGGAGCGGGTAATGGAGCGGGTTTAGCGACGGGTGGCTGGGGTGATATTGTATCCTCATCGGGTGGCACGGTCAAGCTGTGCTTGGCCGTGGGCGAAACTAAAAACAGCAACATTATCAATTGACTGTCCTGATTCCCTGTGGTAAGATTTCTTGAGATGAAAATCGAATCAGCCACAGAACAAATTCATCGTAAATGGTGCAAACGCTGGAACCATCCCTGCCAGGCACACGCTTTAACATTCAGTTGCTATCGCAGCAGGCCCTTTCTTAACGAGCAGTCCATATGCAAAAAACTGGCGGACTCTTTGGCCCGCGCATGTACTCGGCACGATATGGCCCTGTGGGCCTATGTATTTATGCCGGAACATGTTCATTTGCTGGTTCGGCCCCGGCAAGCGGAATACTCCATTTCCACATTTTTGTTAGCCGTCAAGCAACCTGTCTCTCGCTGCGTTCTGCGATTTCACAAGCAGCATCAGACCCAACAACTTACGCAGATGGCAACCGGGCAACGAAAGCAGCCGTATCGATTTTGGCAGGCCGGAGGTGGATATGATCGCAATATCGTCAGCCGGGACACGGCATGGAATGTGATGGGGTATATCCATCGAAACCCAGTGCGGCGGGAATTGGTGGAAGATCCGGCAGATTGGTACTATTCAAGTTATAAGGATTGGAATACGAACGAGCCGGGACCGATTGAGGTGAACAAGGCAAATTTTTATGGAGGATAAACACAAACCCCCACACGACAAAAGGCACATGAGTCAACGGCATTGCAGATTGTAGACTTTGCAATTAATGATTTCGTTAAATTCCATTTGTTTGACCGATGGGTGGCACGGTCAAGCTGTGCTTGGCCGTGTTTGGTACTTTGACCGTTTCCTTCTTGAAATCACCATAAAAGCCGGTATAATAGCCCAAATCTATAAGTTATAAAGTCATCACAGCAGCTTGTTTTATGTTAAAATTTTCCAGAAAGGTTACAAATGAAGATCGCTATCGCCTCTGACCATGCAGGTTTTGATTACAAAGAGAAGATTAAGCAGTTTCTGATTAACGCCGGACATGAGGTCACGGATTTTGGTACCGACAGCAATGCATCCTGTGACTATCCGGATTTCATCCATCCGGCCGCACAATCGGTCGTTGACGGAAAATGCCAGCGAGGGATCGTACTCGGCGGCAGCGGCAACGGCGAAGCCATCGCGGCCAATAAAGTAAAAGGCGCCCGCTGCGGACTGGCGTGGGACCTGCGATCGGCGCGTCTGTGCCGCCAGCACAACGACGCCAACATGCTGAGCTTGGGTCAGCGGATGATGGCGATTGAAGAAGCGTTTGAAATCGTCGAACTCTGGCTGGCGACCGACTACGAAGGCGGCCGTCATCAAAAGCGAGTCGACAAGCTAGAACTTTGCAATTGATGATTTCGTTAAATTCCATTTGTTTGACCAATGGGTGGCACGGTCAAGCTGTGCTTGGCCGTGTTTGGTACTTTGCCCGTTTCCCTCTTGAAATCGCCGTAATGGTTTGTATGATACGCCCATGCATAAATTTCAAAACCAAATCATCTGCGGTGACTGCATCGACCTGCTGACCAAAGTCAACAAACCATTTGCCGACCTTGTCTTTGCGGACCCACCGTTTAATATCGGCTATCAGTACGACCACTACCAGGACACACTCGAAAAGGATAAGTACATCCACTGGACACGACCCCATCAGA
>JAGGWF010000151.1 GCA_021157685.1 Planctomycetota bacterium
CCGCACCGCCGGCCAGTGTCTGCATCATCGGGGTTTCCACTTCAAGAAACCCCTTGTCGTTGAGAAAGCGGCGCATAGACGAAACCATATCGCTGCGCGTTTTAAACCGCCCCATCACCTCAGGATTAGCCCACAAATCGACATACCGCATACGGTAACGCGAATCCACATCGGATAAACCGTGAAACTTTTCCGGCGGCGGAAGCAGCGACTTACTCAACAGCGTAACGGCTTCGGTCCAGATAGTAATCTCGCCGGTCCGCGTTCGGCCAAGTTGACCACTCGCCCCGACAATATCACCCAAATCGAGCAGTTTCATCAGCGGCCATTGCTCAGCCATCAGCTTTTTACTCAGCCCTAGTTGAATCGTTCCGCTGGAATCCCGCAGCGTAATAAAAATCAGCTTGCCAATATCACGCAACAAAACAATGCGGCCGGCACAACAGGCCTGCTGGCCTTCTTTGTCATCGATATAACCGGCCTTTACATCTTCGGCAAACGCTACGCCTTCAAAGCGACCACCGTAGGGATCAACACCCAGTTCACACGCCTTTTGCCGTTTTTCCCGTCGTTGTTGTTCGAACTTGTCTACCAATGTATTTTCCTTTCCCAACTTATGGGCTTTCTACTCTATTCGGGCAACCTGAAATCTCACACGGCCAAGCACAGCTTGACCGTGCCACCCGTGTCGCTAAATTCCTATGCTAACAAATTACTGTCCGTCATTTTGCGATGATTCAGCGATCGTGTTTTCTACAGCAACAGCGTCCAGGTTCAATGCCACCCCTTCTGCCGTCAGCTTGCTTTGGACGATCAGCAAACCCATCAAAAGCTGCGGGTCAGCTTGTAGGGTTTCCGCAAGTGCATGCCGTTCCATCGAGCCGCCATTGGCTTCGTGATCCGTACGGGCCAGCACATCGTTGTGCCGCTGAATATCGATCATTTCCTTGATCTCATTGCTGCGCATCTTAACTTCCACATCGGGTGCAATTCCCCAATCGGTACGCCCCTCTTTTTCTATTTCATAGCGGTTTTTAACCCGCTGGTTACTGGGTAAATGATAATAAGCAATCGTGTACTTAAGCTGTGAACCACCACCGGTAAAATAGGGATTTACAATCTGTACACTCCCTTTGCCATAGCTGCGATGTCCGACAAGCGTCGCGCGACGATATTGAGGATCCTGCAGGGCGCCGGCGACGATCTCCGAGGCACTGGCACTGGAACCGTTGATCAAAACCACCAATGGATAATCCGGGTGGGTTCCGCTGCGATGCGCAATCTCGTAAGTCGCAAGACCCTGCCGAGGATTGCTTTTAACGATTACGCCCTCGGTGACAAACAGGTCCACCACATCAGCCGAGGCCTGCAGATAGCCGCCGCTGTTAAACCGAAGGTCCAGGACAAGACCCTTCAGCCCTTTTTTTTCCAGCTTCCGAAGCACTTCGTCAATATCAGGCCCGGAGTTTTCCGTAAACTGCGTCAAACGCATGTAGCCAATTTGATTGGCCGGATCGATCCAATAATTCCAATCACCGCTGGCATCACGGGTCCACCCCCGCAACGGTTGGACAACGATCCTGTCGCGACGAATCGTCACATCATTGGTTTCACCGGTGGACGGACGGCGAATGGTCAGCACGACTTTCGATCCCTTGGGACCGGTGATTTTGCTGACCGCACAATAAATTGTCATTTCCTTCGTCGGTTCGCCATTGACCGCGACAATTTCATCATCCGCATCCAGCCCAGACTTGTACGCCGGGGTGTCCGGCAGCAAACTGATGACTTTCAGAACGCCCGTTCTTTTGGAGATTTCAACGCCGATGCCGGAAAACTGCTGGGTCATGCTTTTCTCGAAATCCTTAACATTCCATGGCCAGACCAGGTTGGTGAACGGATCCAGTGAGGCCAAAGAAGCCTCGGTAAAATGAGCGACCACCACCCCCTCAGGCAACTTCAGCGTAATCGCATTCAGCGCCAGCACATTTTCGAGGATTCTTACAAGAGATTCAGGTCCTGCCTTTTCAGAATTCTGCGAGGGTTGATTGTCTCCGGGTTGAAATGTTTCCAGCCCTATGTTCCATTCGGCCACCTGCTCTTTCGTGGCCGACCACGCCAAGAACTCCTGTGTTTTTTCCAGCACCTCACCCAGCAAACGACATCGCTTCAGCGATTTTGTAATCATCTGTTGACAATCGATTTCGTGGACATAATTGCCGCTGAGTAACTGCAATGCCCGCAAAAACATCTCCGCCTGGATTCCCTCATAGCGTTCGGTCGCCGTTTCACCGCAAGTGCTGTCTTTCATTCCCAGTTCAATCGATGACAATTCAATTAACTCTTCGGTCTTGTCTTGATATATTTCATCGCCATCAAAGATCGCCATCAGCCAGGAATAGCAATGGGCATAAGCATCCAGCCATTTGCCCTCCTGCTCATCGGCGTCCGCATTGACCTTCATTTTTTCCAACACATCCTGAACAAACGGATCGTCCAGCAATGCTGCCTTTTGATCTTCGAGAGCATATTCACGCGCCCGGATGACGGCCAGCATTGTATCCTCAAGGTCATTCACATCCGGAATGTCCGGCGTCTCGGCATCCGCGATTTTCTCTTTGATCTTTTCAATCTCGGCCAACTGCTCCTGATAAGCGGCCTGACGCTTTTGGTCGCGTTGTTGGGCAATCTGGAAATGACGATCCACCAAACGGTTCATCTGGTTTGCGGCGGGTTCATCGGGCGATTGTTGGAGCATTTGCCTCGCCTGCTGGAAATCGCCCCGGCAAATACTGTCGATGACCGGCTGAAGATCCAGTGCATCTTGAGCTAATTGTGGTTCCTGAGTTGTTGTACTGGCCTGAGGGGGAGCATCAGGGCTATTCTGTTTCGGGTTACATGAGCTGCCTGTCAAAGCAACTAATCCCAGCATAATGATGCTTAGGCATAAAAATGATTTCCGCATACCGGCTCTCAAAAAATAGTAACCCGCCATATTATCGTATCCTATAAATCAGAATATGGCAGGACGGAAAAACCGTCCTGCCTTTTCGCTTTCAATCTTTTACTCAATTCAATACCTTCTTCAGTACTACAGACACTCTACCGCCTTACCGGCACAACCCAGCACATGCAGTTTCCGTTTGACCATCTCCTTGATGGCTTCACGGCCTGGACCGAGGTATTTACGGGGATCGAACTCAGCAGGCGACTCGGCATAGACCTGACGAATCTTGGCCGTCAAAGCCATCCGCAGGTCGGTATCGATATTAACCTTACAGACCGCCATCTTAACGGCTTCGGAGATCGCGCTCTCGGGCACACCGACTGCATCCGGCATGTTGCCGCCGTACTTGTTGATAAGGTCTTTGAATTCCTTCAGTACACTGCTGGAACCGTGCATGACCAGCGGATAACCGGGAATCTTTTCCTGAATCTTTTCTATGACATCAAAGGCCAGTTTGGGGTCGCTTTTGAACTTGAAGGCGCCGTGACTGGTTCCGATGGCGACCGCCAGCGAATCGACGCCGGTCCTTTCCACAAACTCAACCGCTTCATCAGGATCGGTCAAGTGGCTCATAACCTCTTCGTGGCTGACACCGACGACATCTTCTTCGATTCCGCCCAACTTGCCCAGTTCCGCTTCGACCACCACACCGTGGTCATGTGCGTAGTCAACCACCTGTTTGGTGATCTTAATGTTGTCCTCAAATAAATGATGCGAACCGTCGATCATGACCGAGGTGAATCCATCATCCACGCATTGCTTACAGGTCTCAAATGTGTCGCCATGATCGAGATGCATACAGATCGGAATGTCCGGGTTTTCTGCAACGGCAACATCGATAATCGCCTTGAGATAACTCATGCTAGCATAGGAACGAGCGCCGCGAGAAATCTGCAGAATCAGCGGAGCTTTCTCTTCAGCAATCGCGGCGACGATGCCCTGCGTGATCTCCATATTGTTCACATTGAAAGCGCCGATGGCATAGCCGCCCTTATACGCCATTTCAAACATTTTTTTGGTATCTACCAAAGCCATAACAAACTCCTAAGTTAAAGTTGACATTTTTTATTTACAAACATTTTGGCCTACGGCCATAATACAAACGACGAACTAAAAATTACAAACTTTCTAATCTTCCCATTGCGAACCGGTCAGACCGGCATGACTTCGCGACCCGACAGCCAGTTCTTTAACACCCTGCGGCCAGATGCTGAACATAACCGCATTGCGATCAAGCGAATCATCAAACGAAACACTCACTGCGTAAAACATCCGGTGGTACTGGCGAACCACTGTCAGATCACTTCGGATCGCCTCGCCAAAATCAAAGTTATACTCCTGTGAAAAAGTCGCAACATAGCGCGGACTCAGCCGATAGGTAATCGCTGTAACAAATGAGTTGGACCCTTCTTCGTTATATTCAGCGGTCCCATCATTATTTTTGTCAACGGGTATGATCACCGGTCGCAGGTAACGAGTCCCCACATAATAGCTGATATCCGGGTAAACAAATCGGCTAACGCCAACATTCAACTGCTGCACATGGCCATCGTCAATATCATAGTTAAAATCACTCAGCAACGAGAAGGTATCCGAAACCCGCCAGACATACTCGCCGTTGAGGGTATCTCGGGCCATTCCATAGTAATTGTCATTCCGCCGAAGCAGGAAAGGAATGGATGGATCGTTATACACAAATCCAGCCGGACCGTATGTCTGATGCCCTAGTGTATCTTCATAAGGACTAACAGAGGAATCCGCATCGTCGCTGAGCCATGTTGTTTCCAGATCCAACCGCATCCAGTCCAGGGACCGTCTGTTTTCCTCACTGCCCCGATGCGTCTGCCATCGCTGCAACAATCCAAGGTGCAATGCATCCCGCATATCCGCCGTGTCTTCGTTGGCTTCATACATCACCGCCTCAGCATACGGCGTAACGATATGACGCATCCCATTCAAATCCCACATAGCCGAACGGAAAAACGGGTCTTCCTTCCAGAACATCGTCGAAGCCCGCAAGCCCGCTTCGCCCAGAAAAACATTGTCTTCGCCCTCAACCGCCTGCGTACCATCCAACTCTTTCTGGTAGCCGTAGTTGTCCTCGTAACTGTAGCTGCCCGCAACAAACGGAACGAATTTGATCGTCTCCCATGCCAGCGGCATATCCACCTCGTTCCGTGTGAATGCATAGGTATAGAAATCGCTGGTATGCTGCGGATTGGGTACAAGTGGAGGATTAGGAGGATCCTCATCGAATCGCTCGCGAAAACGCGCGACTTGCGTATCACTATAGAATGTCAGGCGATGATCCCAGAAGGACTGGCCTTTTAAGTGATATTCAACACTTGGAAGCTCCTCAGTCACTGTCTCAAAGTCATTGATTCGCACCTTGCCAAGAATAGAAAAAGCCCAGTTGTCCCGCAGCCGTTTCAGGTAGATCAACGTTTCCTGACCCTTATCATTGAAGTGTTCGTCCCGGTACTTCCATTCGAGGAAATTACGGTCAGAGACATAACCGGTTTCCAGTGTCAACTGCCAATCCTCTGGCAGATATTGGCGGTGACGAAAACTAAAACGCCCTCGCACATCCTTATCCGGATCAATATCTTTTCTGTAACGGCTCAGATCATCCTCACCGCGGTCGTTCATCACATAGCCGACCAGAGAACCTCTCGCATCATCGGTCTCATACTCCGCATTGACACCGACACCCACACCGCGTTTACTGTAATAATCCAGCGCCAGTTCGCTCTCTAACCATTTAGGATCCCTAAGCCCCAGCAATCTCGCCAGATGCCAGGTGGTTTCCACAGAAGTACCAAACTCATCATCATGGCCAGCTGTAATCCTTTTGAGCGGTAGATCCGGACGGGCAAAGTTCGTCGTCATCTTAGACCAGCTGAAAAAAGGAACCGTGCCATATCGAGCATCCACATCAACCAAACGGCCTTCGTATTCTGAAGCGGTATCCGCCCGCTTTTTTAATCGATAATGTTGTTCAAGTGCCTCCCCCGTGAGCAGCACCATCTTTGAAGCATTCAGTGACATTTGGGGAAGATAGAACTCGCTGCTGGTCAATTGCACATCGACGGCCTCAAAGATGTCCTTGCTGACCTGACCCAGCTTTTTGGCCCGCAGATAAATCGGCATCCCGCGATCTTCGTCAAACATACGGAGCGAAGCGTTCGCCACCAGCGCCCGTTGATTGACAAAATCATAATAAATCTCATCGGCGCGAATCGTCCGCTCACCTTCGGTCATCACAATATTGCCGGAGAGGTAAACCGATCCAATTTTTCCCATACCGATCTGATTGCCAGACTGCTGCTGGAGCGAAAACTGGCCCGGCTGCGAAAAAACAACCAAATTGTCAGCCATAAACTCAATGACCTGATCATCAGAGCGTTTTTGCCAGATATAAAAACGGCCCGAAGCGGTATAGACTTCCTGCCCGTCCGGCATCAGCGTCCGCCGCACCTGCGGAATCGGTTCCCACAGAGCGGATAAATGCACCGGAAACTCTGACTCCGCTGACGATGATTCTTTTGGTGAGGAGGCCTGCTTTAATTGCTTGTCAATCGCGACAGAAGAGGGTTTTTTCGGTTTATTCGACAGCTTCGATCCCGGTGAAGCAATGGTATCGGCCACATTGGGCACCATCGCACTGGCCCGAACCGCCGGGCCGGAAGGAATTTGCCGTGCGGCCTCAAGACCGCGGCCATAAATCTCATAATCCGCCAAATAAGCGGCGGTAATCTGCTCTTGAGAGTCCGCAGATGCGAATACTTCACCGGTAACTCTGAACTGTGTAACGAGAACTTCCGCCCCTTCGACCACAAAATGCTGAATCGGCGTTGCCCGGGATTTTTTGCCCCTTTGAAC
>JAGGWF010000052.1 GCA_021157685.1 Planctomycetota bacterium
CTTGGATTTTGTATTGTCAACGCTCGACATCTATATATAAACTCCCGAAATTAAAGAAGATACATTCTTTCCGACAAGTGCTTTGTCCACACAAGCCCGACTAGGAAAGCGTTAGTATATCCGAATTAGAAAGATTTAACAAGAGTTGTTCGAAGATGAGTTTTTCATTGACACTGGAATCAACCCAGTGATGCATCCGGTAACATAACTCCACATTGCGGGCGGCGGTTTCGACATCAATCTTCTGCGCCAAGGCCGAAATACAACCTTGCTGGTCGTGATTGACCCATGCGGCCGATGCGTCAGAAGAGGCCCTCATCGCATCGTTAAACAGGCAAGCGACCATACGAATCAGCCCCTTTTGAGCCCGACGGGTGATGTCGGTCGTGCTGACATTGTCGGAACTGCTGATCCACGCCGCGGCGATCTTTTTGGCCGTTTTGCCCATCCATTCGGCGGTATCGACCGCGTCGGCGAGTTCGAGGGATGCGATTTTTTCGATGAGTTCTGTTTTGAGGGCATAAGCGCTGGTGTCTTTGATTTCCAACTGCGCCCATGCGGTCGCCCTGCCAAGCGAACCCTGTGAAAAACGCGACCAGAAAACGGCTTCTGTCCGGTCAACACCTTCGGCGGTCAATCGTTCGATGATTCGATCTTCCGCAACCGGATCAAATCGAATCGATTGGCAACGCGACAGCGTCGTCGGCAGCATCTTGTCCAAACGGGAACATAACAGGATAATCACGCAATAGCTCGGCGGCTCTTCCAATATTTTCAGCATCGCATTCTGGCTGGCCGCGTTCACCTTTTCCGCCTCATCCATCACATACACAACAAACTGCCCCTGCGTCGGCCGGTTGGCCACTTTATCAATCAAAAATTCCCGGATCACATCAATCGGCATGTCCACGGGCGTCTTTTTGCCCTTGCCTTTCTTGGTAAACTGCACCAGTTCTTTATAGATCGGGCGAAAATCCGGATGCCCGCCGCTTTCAAATAGCTGACAGGAATGACACGCCCCGCAACTATCGGTAAACGCGGGATCATCGCCGACCGTCCGTTTGTTTTCACACAACAGCATCTTCGCCCAAGCCCGCGCAGTGGTGAACTTGCCCACGCCGTCATCGCCGGCAAACAGATAGGCATGTGCCATCCGCCCGGCAGCATAGGCCCGCTGCAACGAATCGATTGCTTTATCCTGACAAAATATCTCTTTTAGCGACATCGTTCTTCCTTTAGAGACGATTATTTTCAACCACGGAAAGCACGGAATGGCACAGAAAAAATATAAAAAAATTCCGTGTATTTCAGTGAATTCCGTGATTTCTTTTTTTGATAGTCCTACACAATCAACTTCAAAATATCTTTATGCACCTGCTCGACTGTTTGTCGTGCATCGACGACTTTTACAGAAGGTTCGATATCGGGCAATTTCAAGAAGCCCTCCCGCACCTTTACATGGTAAGCGTCACCCTTTTGTTCCATGCGGTCCAGGTCCCGCTGCATTCGTGCCGCCGCTGTTTCGGTATCCACATCCAGCACCACCGTCAAGTCCGGCCAGATGCGTTCCAGCGAATCCATCGCGATCCTAATAACCTTTTCAATACCGAAGCCGCCTGCGAATCCCTGATAGGCACAGGTGCTGGAAAGCCAGCGATCCATCAGTACACATTTGCCCGCGGCTAGATCCGGACCGATATGTTCTTTCCACAATTGCGCCCGCGCCGCCATATAGAGCAGCACTTCAACATTGTCGCCCATGCCCTCATGGGCCGTATCCAACAATATATTCCGAATCTTTTCGCCAACAAGCGTCGTGCCGGGATCACGATAAGACACCACATCCACACCCTGCTCAGCAATCCACTCCGACAGCAACCGCGACTGCGTACTCTTACCGCAGCCGTCGGGGCCGTCCAGTACTATGAATTTACCTGTTAGTTTTTCGTTCATATCAAATAGACCTCAAACAATCAGATGAATTAAAACCATGAAGAACATAAAGATCGTGAAGTTTTTAAAATTTTTTGACATTCCCATAGAACAATCATAATCCTTAAAAAGTATTAGTGAAAACCGGAAATTGTACTTGTGATTTTTAGCTTATTATTTCATGGTCTCGACGACATCGTTCCTAGTGTCAAGCTTTTCATTTTCAGCCAGTTGTCGTTTAACCTGCCAACTATTATTAAAAAATTCCAATAAATATTTTCTTTTGTACTCTGTATCATCCCCTTCTACATAATATCTAACAGTAACCTGAGCCATTGTTTTTGATCGACTCATATTTGATCGACTCATAGTGGCACTTAAACCTGATCTAAAAATGCCATCCGACTGTTCTTTTTGCAGGTCCAATTCAAGTCTTTGGTATGCGAGCAATTGCAGGTATTTTTTTGTGTCGTCTTTGTCAACTTCTTTTAAGGGATGAGCCGCAAAAAGCTGATTGCACCTGAGTTCTCTCGCAACGCTCCAAATGCCGTCTTTTTTATGAAGCTGAGCTCTCAAGAACTCTTTATGCCCATTATATTCATAATAAACATCAATACCGCCAACCTGAAATCTACCTTGTCCTTCATGGAAATACCAAGCACTGTAATTACCTTTTGCCTGCTGGACCTCTATATTCTTCTGGTCATGTTTCTTCTCCAGGTGCAGTTTGACCGCATAGCATAATGTCTCCATACTGTCACTTTGAAGGTCAGGATGCCCGTCAACAATACACAGTCCCTTAATCTTCGCTTTAAACTCCGTTTTCAAACGAATATTAGCTTTAGGATAATCAAATACAAAACTACCCGGTAAAACTCCATTTACTTCTTTGGCAAATTTCAATTGAATGAAATAATCGTTCCGATTAACCCAACCGCTGATTTTTTTGCCCGTATCAGGCCTTTCGCTGCGATATAAAATATTGTTTATTAAGCTGTCAGGCTTTTTCTGCTCATAGTTAATTGTTACAGTTTGGCTCTCTGGCAATATACCCTTTTCCCCCGAAAAGAACACCTCCAATTCAGGAGTATTCCATCTGCCTTTTTTTCCAAAAAAAGTTAAAAACAGCCCTGAATCAATTTCAGAGATTACTTCCAGCATTTCTTCAGAACCAAAATGCGCAACACCGCCAGTACCATTCTTAGACCTGACTGCACCGACTGATTTTAAGAATTCTTCGGTTTGCTTATTATCCCAGATAGAAGCAATGTCTAACGGCGAAAAACCCTCATTATTAACAACATTGAAATCAGTTCCGGCTTGAACAAGCTTATTTGCGATTGTCGTTTTGTCCCAAAGAGCTGCTGTAAAAACAGGCGTATTGCCAAAATGATCCTTTTTGTTAACATCAGCACCCGCTTTAATAAGTTCGTCAACAATACTTCCTTTTCCTGTCGCAATCGAATACTCGAGCAACCCTGAACCGAATTTTGTATTGACATCAATTTTGGCCCCCTCAGAAAGCAGTTTTGCAACCAACTCTTCATCCCCATTAACAACTGCTTCAGACAGTATTTTGCCAGAAAGTGCTACAAAAGTTTCAACCTGCCCTGTCTTTGTGTTAACTCGTTCATTGTCTTTTAAGCGTCTTACAATCGTCCATTGATTGTTTATAATTTTCATGAGATAATCCCATGAAATCCTTTTTTCTTTCTGGCCAAACTTAAAATTAACACGGTTTCTTCCAATACTACTTTTCTTATTATAAGAAAAACATGAACCTATCCACACCCAGCATCCTTTGTCTGGAAATTGCTTTTGAAAATCCGCTTCAAATGCTACCGCGGTCAAATAGTCAATCGCTCTTGTAATCGTTTCACCTTTTTCATCAAATGTTTTACCATCAAAGGGAATTACGGGATGAGCTAAAAAAAACTGATTTGATTTCAACTCTCTAAGAAACTCCCAACTGGTTTCTTTTTTAACAAACTGCATCTTAATAAGCTTTTCCGGATTATTCGTGATAGAATACGAGGCATCGACCCATATTGGATTTTCCTTGTTATGTCTTGGCCTGGTTTTGAAATCCAAGAGCCAAAGTTTCCCCTCTGAATTTAACTGCTGTTGAAAGTGGGCCTTTCCAAGATATTGAAACACAGACCGATCGTTTAATTTCAAATCCGGAATTTCTGTATTTGTTTCTCCAATAACAGTACTTGCAAGAGCAGCAATCAGCAATATAGTTGTTCTAAACATATAAACCCTTTCCCAATCCGTCCGGCCCATCCAATACAATAAATTTCCCTGTCAGTGTTTCATTCATGCGTAAATCTCCTCTTCGCCTGTTTTGACACACTCCGCATCAAACTGCTGCTGGACCCACAGAACCGCAACCATCGCCAGTGTCAACAGGACAAGTGAAGTAGCGGCGCTATACAGTCCCGAAATGATATAACGCTGCGGGCCTTCGGAATCCATCAGGACAGACGGCAGCACGGATAACGCAATGATTCCAAAGCCAACAGCAATCGCCTTGAAAATACCGTCGATTTGGACAAGCCGGTAAAACCGCATCTGAGCAAACGCGGCAAATGCTGAAATATCATACACGATAACGCAGGCCGGAACCAGCAGCATCGGCTTCAGGACAACCAACATCCCTGCCAGGGCACAAAGCTGAGCAAACCAGATCGGCAAATCCTCAATCGGACGCCCCTGCCAAATAAGCCCGCCCAGAATATTCAAAAGAGCCCCATTCAGAAGCATTACGACAACCCCAAGAAGCATCTGAAAGAGCAATATCCGCCAGAAATAGGGTCGCCCGGAACGAAGTAACTCCATCGGTTGCTGCGGAGTACCCTCGGACACTGCAGCGGTTTTCAAAAATCCCAAATAAATCATCTGCCAGAGAATCCCGAACAGAATCATCCCTATACCCAGCAGAAAACTCGCCCAAAACGGCATCGATGGCCCTCGAGCGTCCATTCCCTCTGACGCCGCGACAACATCCTCAATCAACAACACCATCGCCACATGCAACACCACAACCAGCATCACCTCCGGCCAACGAACCTTCAATATGTCAATCGCTTTTTGAATCAAAAACATTATTCCTTTTTATCTTTCCTACCAGCTCGCTTCCAAACAATTACAAATCCTATTAATAACAACACACCAATCATAATCCAAAATAGAATAGGATGATTAAACATAAATGAAAACATGAATATGGATATTAGAAGCAATCCCAGAAAGACAATTTCCAATAGATAAAAACCCCAGAGCATCGTCCATTTTTCATTCCATTTTGCCATGATTAATTTCGCATGAGTTTGACATTACCTCGCCCGACGACTTTTTCCATTTTTGTGCAGAAGTCCACATCGGCCCGGACATTCATTGCTTTGTCAGCGACGGTTGTAATGCGATAGCCACCGGTAGTCTGCACATTGACATGCACCGGACTCTTGCCGCGATGGGTTTTGCACAGGTTCTTGATCCGCTCGATTGTTTCCGGTTTGATGTTCACCGTGAGCAATTCGATGCTGACGCGCGCTGCAAACTTTTCGGCCATATCCTCCATCGAGATCAACTCATCACACAGGATATTGGGCGTTTCCCGCTGGCAATCAACCTTGCCTTTGACAAAAAGCACTTTGTCCACTTCCACCAATTCGCTAAACTGTTCCAGTTTTTTCGGGAACACCACCACTTCAATTTTCCCCTGCAAGTCCTCCAGATCAAACACCGCCATCTTCGCCCCGGCGTTGCGGCCGTTCTTGGTAACCAAACGGCGAATCTTCGCGATCATCCCACCCATCACCACCTCTCGGCCCTGAGATTTCGGGCCAAGCCGCGAAGTGTTCGTCGTCGAATAAATATCAATCATCTTCGCATACTTGCTGAGCGGATTGCTGGTCACATAAAACCCAAGCACCTCTTTTTCAAATTGGAGCATCATCGGTTCGGGCCAGGGCTGTACATTCGGCAAACTCTGCTTGTCGGTCTGTTCGCCACCCCCAAAACCGCCGTCGCCAAAGAAGTTCATCTGGCCGCTGGCGGCGTCGGACTGCATCGTAGCACCCATCTGCATTGCCCTTTCGAGTCCGGCCATCATCTGGGCACGGCTGCCGCCGGAACTGTCAAATGCCCCGCCTTTAATGAGCGCCTCATTCACCTGCTTATTGGCCGCCCGCAGGTCCACATTCTCGCAGAAATGGAACAAGCTCTTAAACCGCCCGGCCTTGTCCCGTGCGACAATGATCTGCTGGACCGCCTTTTCACCCACACCCTTAACCGCCGCCAAACCAAACCGAATCACGCCGCTGTCTTTGCGGTGGTCGTGTTCTTCATTATAAATGACAGTGAAGTCCACAAAGCTCTCGTTAATATCCGGCGGCAAAACCTCAATGCCCATCACCTTGCATTCTTCGATGTAATCGACCACTTTGTCGGTGTTACCCATTTCATAGGTCAGCAGCGCCGCCATAAACTCGACCGGATAGTATCGTTTCAGCCATGCCGTTTGATAAGCAACAAAGGAATACCGCGTCGCATGGCTTTTGTTAAAACCATATCCGGCAAACTTTTCGATCAGGTCAAAAATCTCGTTGGCCTGTTTCTCACTAAGCCCTTTATCGACACACCCGGCGACAAAGCGCTTCTTCTCGGCCTTGATAACCTTTTCCTTTTTCTTGCCGATGGCCTTAATCAGGCCGTACGCCTCACGCAGCGGAATATCACCCAGCCGGTTACAAATCCGCATCACCTGTTCCTGATAGATCATGATACCGAAAGTCTCATCCAGCACCTCCCGCATAATCGGGTGCGGCACTTCCCACTTAGCCCCGTGTTTTCGCTCGATAAAGTCCGGTATCAGCGCCATCGGGCCGGGACGATAGAGTGCGTTAGCCGCAATCAAATCCTCAAGGCGGTCGGGCTTGAGCTTCATCAGCAAATCCTGCATCCCGCCGGACTCAAACTGGAACACCCCCTTTGTCCGACCGGCACCAAAGACACCCTTCAGTACTTCCTGATCGGTAATATCAATCGCTTCGACATCGATTTCTTTGTTGTGCAAATCCTTAATCAGATCCACCGCCCGCTGAATGACGCTGAGCGTTTTCAGCCCCAGAAAGTCCATTTTCAGAAGACCCACTTTTTCAACCGTCGGCCCCTCAAACTGCGTAACCAATTCTGAATCCGTTGACTTCATCTTACACAGCGGTAAAAAATTCATCAGCGGCTCATCGGCAATCACAACACCGCAGGCGTGAACCGACTTATGTCGCGCCAGCCCCTCGAGTTTTCGCCCGATATCAATCACCTTGCGCGTCGTTTCGTCCTCATCGTAGGACTTCTTCAAGTCCGGCTCGGCTTTCAGCGCCTTATCCAGCGTCATTTTCAACTCTTCCGGAATCAGCTTGGCCAGCCGATCCGCCTCAGACAGCGGCACATCCATCACCCGGCAGACATCCCGAATCACCGCACGGGCCTTCATCGTTCCAAAGGTAACGATCTGGGCAATATGGCCATATTTTTGACGCACATAATCCAATGCCGCCGGTCGTGAGGCCTGACAGATGTCGATATCGATATCCGGCATCTCATCCCGCTCCGGATCCATAAACCGCTCAAACAGCAGGTCATACTTGATCGGGTCCACATCGCAAACACCCAGGCAATAGCCCACCACCGTACCAACGGCACTGCCTCTGGCGCCGATGGGGATATGGTTCTTGATGGCATAATCACAAAAATCCCAACAGATCAAAAAGTAGCTGGCGAACCCCTTGCCGGAGATCACACTGAGTTCCCGCTCGATTCGCTGCTCGATTTCCTTGGTAACCTTGCCGTATTTTTTCTTCGCTCCCTTATAGACAAGCCGCTTGAGATAATCCTCCGGCGTGCTGCCGTCTTCGGGGCGATACACCGGGGCATGGCGGCTGCTCAAATCCAGTTTGACATTACAGCGCTCGGCAATTTTCAGCGTATTGTCGCAGGCCTGCGGCATATCGGCAAACAGCTGCCGCATCTGGTCCGGGCTTTTCAGGAAAACACTCGGCGGATAGGTCATCCGCCCGGGGTCGGTTACTTTACTGCCGGTATTAATACAGCACAGGGCGTTATGGGCCTCGAAATCATCTTCGTTGAGAAAATGCACATCATTCGTCGCAACCAGCTCAACCCCCATCTCTCCGGCCAATTCGACCATTTTTCCCGTCAGCTCCGGGTGGTCGTCATTATCATGCCGTTGTATCTCTAAAAAGAATCGATCCGGGCCAAATATCTGAAGGAAATCATTGACCGCTTGGCGAGCGGCGGCCCAGTCGTCCCGAACCAGCGCCCTCGGGACTTCGCCACCGATACAAGCACTCGTACAGATCAACCCTTCGTTGAACTCCGCGAGTATTTCCTTATCGATGCGGGCACGATGATAAAAACCCTCAGTAAACCCAAGGGTGCTGAGTTTCAGGAGGTTATGATAGCCGGTGGTGTTTTCGGCCAGCAGGATCAGATGGAACATATTTTCTTTAACGCCGCCGCCCTTTTCCTTATCAAAGCGGCTGTTCGGTGCGATATAGGCCTCAATCCCCAAAATCGGCTTGATTCCGGCGGCCTTGGCCTGCGTGTAGAAATCGACTACGCCGAACATGTTACCATGGTCGGTAATGGCGACGGACTCCATGCCCAGTTCTTTGCAGCGGGCAAACAGTTTCGGAGCCGCTATCGCCCCGTCCAAAAGCGAGTATTGTGTATGTAAATGAAGATGTGTAAATCCGTTATCCGACATTCGTCCATCCTTATTTCAAGAGTTCCATCACCAAAGCCGCATCATAGATGAACCGCCCTCCAAAATCAATCAGAATTCATCCTATGTTAGAGCCAGCGGCTCGCCATACAATAGCCGGGGGTGCCAACCCCCGGTTGATGATACTCCTAACCATCCCAAACCCCAACGGGGCGATATATTCGTTTTCTGCCCATTAGTTTCGTATCGCCCTTTCAGGGCTTTGGGGTATTAGGGAACATCTGTTCCGGTGGTTATCACCACCAGCTATTATATCAAAGCCCTTCGGGCTTCATTTAACCTGATCCCCCCCCCTTCTAATCCACTCCAACCCTGAATATCAACTTCTCAGGGGTCGAATAAACAAAATTGCATAACACTTACAAAAACACTTGACGCGGCCAAAAAAATGGCTATAGTACCCCCTCTGTTGCGGATGTGGCGGAATTGGCAGACGCGCAGGCTTCAGGTGCCTGTGTCCCTCGGGACGTGGAGGTTCGACTCCTCTCATCCGCATTCCTTTTGTAACGCCGGTTTCCAGCCGGCTGTTTTTTTCTACAAAGCCGCCTTTTCTTTGCGGCATTTTTCCTGTACAATCACCTCAACAGGAGAATTCATTGTTTAAAGGAGCTTATTGTGGCGTTTCTCATACCCATCATCATTCTGGGCGGCCTGCTGCTGATACCGGTGCTGATGTACAACACCCTCATCGGCAAGCGGAATCAGATCCATAACATCTTCGGGACGATGGACGCCATGCTCAAAAAACGCTGGGACCTGATCCCAAATCTGGTTTCGAGTGTCAAGGGCTACGCTGATCACGAACGGGGGCTCTTTGAGAGCATCACCGAGGCACGCTCCCGCGCGATGGACGGCAGGATGGACACCGACCAGAAAGTCGGAATGGAGAATTCGTTTATGCAGTTGCTGGGCGTAGTACAGGCAACGGTGGAAAACTATCCCGATTTGAAGGCCTCCGACAACTTTATGCACCTGCAGCGAACGCTGAACGAACTGGAGGAGCAGATCTCCGCCGCCCGCCGGGCCTTTAACGCCTCGGTCACCGACTACAACAACTCCGTCCAGATGTTCCCCACCAACATCATCGCCGGAATGTTCAATTTCAAAGAAAAGATCCTCTTCCAGATCGAAGCAGCCGAACGAGAGAATCCACAAGTGGAGAATTTGCTGTAAGAAGTCCGGACTCCAAACCATGAAAAGTTACGACGATTTTAAGGATTTTTACAGCGAAGAGCTTTTTAGCGAATTGCTGGAACTGGATGGCCTTCGAAAAGCCATGTTGGCAAAATGCGTTTTGGCAACAATTTGTCTTATCCTATTAGCAGGCCTGACCTCCTATCTTTTCTTGATAAATGAAACCTTGATCCTGTTAGTATGGATTGCCTGGGCATCATGCGGCGGTTTATGGTATCTGGCAGTATGGTATTTCACACGCTATTACCGCAGCGACTTTAAGCATCTGGTTATTAATAAGCTGGTGAAGTTTATCGATCCCAATTTGACATATTCACCAGAGGGCTCGATTCCCGAATATATCTTCCGCCGTGCTGAAATCTTTGAACGATATGTAAACACATTTGAAGGAGAAGACCTCATCTGCGGCACTACCGGAAAGACCCATATCCGATTCTCAGAGATAAATGCCCAATATCAAGAAGAGAACGAGGATTCATTCTGGTCTTCAGCCCTGACATCTGACAATTTAATAGAATTCCTGATGGACAAGTACAAGCACACGATCTTCAAAGGCCTTTTTTTTGTTGCCGATTTTCACAAAACATTTCATGGACAAGTGCTTGTTATGCCGGATAAAGCAGAAAAATACTTTGGACGACTCGGCAGTATGCTGCAATCTTGTAATTTCGTCCGCGGCGAATTGATGAAGATGGACAATACTGAATTTGAGAAAGATTTTGTAGTTTACGGCAGCGACCAAATCCAGGCACGCTATGTTCTGTCCCCTCGGATACTGGACAAAATAGTGAAACTCAAGAAAAAAACCGGGACCGCGTTTTTTCTATCATTCAAAAATTCCATGCTCTATATTGCAATTCCAAGTAAGAAAAACAAATTTGAACCGCCTTATTTTAAAAGCTTGGTCGATTACATGGCCACTTTTCAACATTTTCAGGATTTGGCTCTGCTTGTCGGAATCGTTGATGAATTCAACCTCAACACCCGCATCTGGACCAAGAAATAAACGCTCCGCTTTGGATGGGGAAATCTTCCTATTTCTTTCGCCCCGTTGGGGCTTAAGGATGTGGGGGTGAAACCGATTCCGGGGGCTTACGCCGCCCGGCTAATTTACTTTTGTCCCTTCGGGACTATGCCGAAACAATCCGCATTTTCCATTCAATACAAGGTTGAAAAAATCTTGTAAATCCTGTTAATCCCGTCAGAAAACTCGCCTACGAACCAGTCTTAACGAAGGGGCTTAATTCACGCAAGCGATTCACGATGGGAGGCATTTTCTCAACGACAAACTCAATCTCCTCTTCGGTCGTGTAGCGGCTTAAACTGAATCGGATCGATCCGTGAGCGGCGGTGAACGGCACGCCCATCGCCCGCAGGACATGCGAGGGTTCCAGCGAACCGGAGGTACACGCCGAACCGGAACTGGCGCAGACGCCAAACTGATCCAGC